>DNCG01000079.1 GCA_003491635.1 Actinomycetota bacterium | reverse complement strand
CAGGCAAAAGAATGCCGGGAAGCGGCGCTAGAGGCGGGGTTAAAAAGGGTTAAAATCGGAAACGTGCACCTGCTGAGCTGAAGGGGATTTCTTAAAGAGGAACCTTTATTATTCCATGTCCTTCATGTAATGAAGTATCTTTTTGTAAATCTCGCGGATGGCCTCGTTGGAGAGGGGACCGGAGTTGTTGGCCAAAAGTTTCCTGTATATCTCCTTTTCCCTCTCCGGATCGTAAATGGGGATACCCTTTTCTTCTTTAAACTTCCGAATTGCCAGGGCAATCTGGGCCCTCTCGTTCAAAAGACCCACCATTTTCTCATCGATCTCATCTACCTGCTCTCTTAATTCTTCTATCTTTTTTTCAATCTCTGACATAAACCCCCCTTTAGTCGGGAGTCACGAGTAAAGCCTCTAAAACCAAAATCCTAATCTCCCCGCCTGCCTGGGCCTATTATGCCGCTAGGCATTGGCGGGCAGGTAAATCCAAAACAAACCTCCATCCTCCGAAGTAGAACTTCTACGGAGGACGGGCAAAATCCTAATTTCTAATTTTCAAAACTTTGTTTTGAATTTTGGTTTTGGGATTTTGTATTTCGTTTAAAATTTTGTGCTTAGAGCTTTGAATTTCTTCTTTCTGCTCACTCTCGACTCCTCACTCCCCACCACCGACTTGTTTATTCCCATTCAATCGTGCTCGGCGGCTTAGAGCTGATATCATAGACAACCCTGTTCACCCCGGGAACCTCATTGATTATGCGATTTGATATCGTCTCTAAGACCTCGTGGGGGAGACGAGCCCAATCGGCGGTCATCGCATCCTCACTGGTAACAGTGCGAACGACGATTGGATAAAAATAGGTCCTCTCATCACCCATCACACCAACCGTACGTACACAGGGGAGAACGGCGAAGGACTGCCAGAGCTTCTTGTAAAGACCGGCTCGCTTTATCTCCTCCTCCACTATGGAATCGGCTTGCCTCAATATCTCCAACCGCTCGGATGTTACCTCCCCAATTATCCTGATGGCCAATCCCGGACCCGGGAAGGGCTGCCGCCAGACTATCTCTTCGGGAAGACCCAACTCCTCCCCCATCGCTCGAACCTCATCCTTGAAGAGGAGCCGCAATGGTTCAATCAGCTCGAAATCGTGCTTCATGGGAATGCCGCCCACATTGTGATGGGTCTTTATCTTGGCCGCATCGCGGGTGCCGCTCTCGATAACATCCGGGTAGAGCGTCCCCTGAACCAGGAATTTCACACCTTTAAGGCTCCGGGCAAACTCCTCGAAGACCCGAATGAACTCCTCTCCAATGAAGACGCGCTTGCGCTCAGGGTCGGTTACGCCCTTCAGTTTCTTCAGAAACCTGTCTTGAGCCTTGATGTAGACCAGATTTATCTTGAAGTGTTTGCGAAAAGTCTCCTCTACCTGTTCAGCTTCGCCCCTGCGCAAGAGCCCATGATCGACGAAAACGCAGGTCAGGTTGTCTCCAACGGCCTTGTGGACGAGAACGGCCGCCACAGCCGAGTCCACACCTCCGCTCAGACCACAGATAACTCTGCCATCCCCAACAACTCTTTTTATATCCTCGATCGACTTCTCGATTATGGACACCATCGTCCAGGTGGGGCTGCAACTCGCCGCCTTGAAGAGAAAGTTCTTCAGGATATCCATTCCAAAGGGGGTGTGAACGACCTCGGGGTGAAACTGAACACCATAGAGCTTGGCATCATCGTTCTCCATGGCAGCTACCGGGCAGACTTCGGTGCGGGCCGCGGCCTTGAAACCCGGGGGAGGCGATTTCACCAGGTCGCGATGGCTCATCCAGACATTTTGTTTGAGAGGCAACCCATCAAAGAGGATAGTATCCTCTCCAGCCGTCAGTTTTGTCTTCCCGTACTCGCTTATCCCGGTCCGAGCGACTTCGCCGCCCATCGAGTGGGCCATCAGCTGCGCACCATAACAGATGCCCAGCACCGGGATGCCCAGCTTGAATGTCTCCTCATCGCAAGAGGGGGCTCCCTTGACATAGACGCTGGCGGGACCACCCGAAAGGATAAGCGCCACGGGTTCTCGCCTCTTTATCTCCTCGATGGAGATATCGTAGGGAACAATCTCGGAGTAAACTTTGCACTCACGCACCCGCCGGGCGATGAGCTGCGCATATTGAGCGCCAAAGTCGATCACCAATACCGTTTGCAAATCGTCTTTCTGGCCCAACTTTTACCTTCCCACCCAACTAGTGCCGTTACAACTATTTCTTATGCCCCTGCCTGCCGTTAGGCACGGACTTCTTTCAAGTAACACCTTTCACCCTTCGACAAGCTCAGGACAAGCCTTTTGTTTGTCAGCTGACCGACTTTTTGGGAGATCAGCCGTTGCACCGTCTTTGTCTTTTTCTACAAAAAAGACGTAGGTTAGTTGACAAAACGTCCTATCTTAAAGTTGTAACGGTACTAGATCGTTAGATGCTTGATTAAACCAAAAGTTAAAATAAAAACGACCTACGTCGTTTGCAGCCTGTAGTTAACGTCCGGCGACCGGCCTGCCTGTTGGCAAACTGGTAGCTGGGGTCAACTACCCCATTCCAACCTTCTGTATCTGCTGAAGCAATTTGCCCTCGGTCTTGAGCGCCGGGGCGACCATGACCTCAGCCTTCTGAAATTCCTTGATGTTTTGATAGCCGCAGGTAGACATGGATGTTCTCAGAGCCCCAAAAAGATTGAGGGTGCCATCATTTTCGTGAGCCGGCCCCAGTAAAATTTCCCTCAGGGTCCCGGCGACACCGCACTGGACACGCGTGCCCCTCGGTAACTGTGGATGAAATGTGGCCATTCCCCAATGATAGCCGAGCCCCGGAGCCTCTTCAGCCCGAGCTAGGGGAGAGCCGATCATAACGGCATCCGCCCCACAAGCTATGGCTTTGGCAATGTCCCCGCCCGTTCGCATCCCTCCATCGGCGATGACGTGGACATATTCGCCTGTTTCATCGAGATGTCTCAATCTGGCCGCTGCGGCGTCGGAGATGGCCGTCGCTTGAGGAACACCAATGCCGAGGACCTGGCGGGTCGTGCAAGCGGCACCCGGCCCCACCCCAACCAGGATGCCCACCGCCCCGGTTCTCATCAGGTGGAGAGTCGTGGAATAAGAACAACAACCTCCGACGACGACCGGAATATCCAGAGAAGCGATGAACTTGTTCAGGTCCAGAGGCTCACAGACCGTACTCACGTGCTCCGCGCTGACCACAGTCCCCTGAATGACGAGGATATCCAAACCGGCTTCGAGAGCATGCCTGTGATACTGCTCAACACGCTGCGGAGTGAGAGAGGCAGCGGCCACCACCCCAGCCTTCTTGATCTCCTCGATTCTTTCCCCGATGAGCTCCAGTTTTATCGGCTCCTCGTAAATCTCCTGAATGCCCCTTGTAGCTTCCTCCTTTGAGAAAGAAGCGATGCGCTCGAAGATAGGGCCCAGATCTTTGTACCTGGTCTGCAATCCCTCGAGATTAAGCACGGCCAGACCACCGAGCTTGCCCATCTCGATAGCAAATTTTGGATCCACCACACCATCCATCGCCGAAGCCAAGCAGGGCAAATCGAAGTGAAAGTCACCCACCTCCCAGCCAATCTCCACATCCTCCGGATCGCGGGTTCTTCGGCTTGGAACGATGGCAATATCATCGAATCCGTAAGCTACCCTTCCCACTTTACCCTTGCCGATCTCTACTTCCATTCTTACCCCATCAACTCCGGATACTAGAAAAGATCGTCAAACTGAAACCCTATCCAACCCCGCCGTTGGCGGGGTAGACTCCATATAAAACAACCCAGAGAAACCCCCCGCAGTATGCGGGGAAAGTCCTGGGTCTATTAAGTACCTCAACGGAGACTTCATGCCGATCCACTTTCGTAATATATATCCTGCCTCCAAAACCGCACCGTTGACGAACTTACCCCACATCGCCAAGAGCGGGAATGAAATTAACTTATCTTAACACTGCTAAAAAAGTGGTGTCAAGGCAACTAAGGAACGGGAATTT
>DNCG01000015.1 GCA_003491635.1 Actinomycetota bacterium | reverse complement strand
CGTAAAGATTTCATTTTACGTTCCAAGCACCAAATTCAAAATACAAAATTCAAAACAAGGTTTGAAATTTAGAATTTTGCCCGTCCTCCGTAGAAGTTCTACTTCGGAGGATGGAGATTTGTTCGGGATTTACCTGCCCGCCAATGCCTAGCGGCATAATAGGCGCAGGCAGGCGGGGAAATTGGGATTTTGGATTTAAAGCCACTTTTCATTCTCCATTTTTCATTTACCTGTTAGCCATCAGCCATCAGTCTATACCCTCTATCTACGGCATCAACCCAACACCCGTTAGCCCCTCCGTCTCGTCAAACCCACACATGATGTTCATATTCTGAATCGCCTGACCCGAAGCCCCCTTGGTCAGATTGTCGATGGCGGAGATGACTATCACCCGACCCGTTCGCTCATCCACCTTTAAACCAATGTGGCAGAAGTTTGAACCGGCCACCGACTTAACTTGGGGATACTCTCCTTCGGGCAAAACTTTGACAAAGTACTCGCCCTCGTAGAACTCACTAAAAATCTTGATCAACTCGGTCGTGGAAAGATCCTTCTTCAGATTACAGTAAGCCGTGGTATAGATCCCCCTGGAAAAAGGAGCCAGGTGAGGCGTGAAGGAAATCCTCACCTCTTCCCCGGCAATCTTGCTCATCTCCTGCTCCATTTCGGGAATATGCTGGTGAACCCCGCCCACTTTATAAGAACTGACATTCTCGTCACAGTAACAATAATGAGTATTCTCTTTCGCCGCTCGGCCGGAGCCGGAAACCCCCGTCAGAGCATCAATGATGATATCTTGCTCAAGAACAAGTCCCTTGGCCAAAAGGGGTGCTGTGGCCAATATTGCCCCCGTTGGGTAACAGCCGGGGTTGGAGACGAAATTTGTCCCCTTAATGGCCTTCCGGTTCACCTCGGGCAAACCATAAACCGCCATTCCCAAAAGAGTGGGACACTTATGGGGCATTCCATACCAGCTTTCATAAATCTCCTTGTCAGCAAAGCGGAAATCGCCGCTCAGATCGATGATCTTATGTTCTCCATCCAACACCTGGGCAACGACCTCCATCGAGGCACCATGGGGAAGAGCAATGAACAAAACCTCCGCAGCTTCCTTGGCCTCAGCGGCCCCGCCGTCGGCGGGGAAGCTTCGATAAACCAGGTCGCAAACGCCCGCGAAATTGGGATAAAGGGAAGAGACCTTTTGGCCAACGTAACGATGGGCAGTCACATAAGTCAGTTCCGCCTTCGAATGATTCAGCAGAAAGCGAATGAGCTCCGAGCCCGTATATCCCGATGCCCCAACTATTCCGACTCTGACCATTTCCCCTCCTCAACTATTCTCAATTTATATCGGCATTATATACAAAAACTTGAATATTTGTCAACAAATATTCAAGTTTTTGCGTAAACTTTTCTGTTGAGGCCGCAATCGTCCCTTATGACGGCACCATCCCCCACAATGCACTCGTCGACCCTGGCCCCATCCCCGACACGAACACCATCCCAGAGGATGCTCCTCCCCACCACAGCACTCTTCCCTATCGAGCAATTTCGTCCCAGGATGGTAAGGGGACCGATCTCAGCACCCTCTCCGACAACCGAGCCCGGACCAATGATCACCGGCTCATTGATCTGGGCAGAGGGGTGTACCTGTCCACCCCTCCTATGGAGAGGAGCGACTGCCTTAAATCTTCCCTCGAGGATATCCCAGTTCGCCTGGCGATACCTCTCCAGAGTTCCCACATCCAGCCAGTAACCCTCCCCGCCGGTCGGCGGGGCGGGAGCCAGATACCCAAAGAACGGCCTTTCCTCCCGTAAAAGGCCGGGGAAGACGACATCCCCCAGACCTGAACGGCCGGGGGGGATGAGTTCAAAAATCTCCGGCTCCAAAAAACAAATCCCTCCATAAACCGCATATTTCAAGGCAACTTCCGATCTCCCCAAGAAACTCCCAATTCTTCCCCGATCATCAACACCGATCATCCCATAAGAAGACGGGTCTTCGACTTCGATCAAAATTAAGGTGGCCAGCGCCTGTCTCTCGCGGTGAAACTCGAGCGCTCCGGAAAGATCGACATCGGTTAAAACATCGCAGTTGATCACCAGAAAAGTTCCCTCCTCCAGATATTTTCGGACTTTCCTTAAGGCCCCGGCGGTGCCCAGAAGCTCCTCCTCAAACGAATAATCGATTTTTATCTCGAGGACGGAACCATCCCCCAGATATTCCACTATTTTATTCGGAAGATAGTGCATGTTAATGACCAAATCATTGAAACCGTGCCTTTTGAGGAGGCGAATGACGAATTCGATCACCGGCCGGTTCGCCACGGGAAACAACGCCTTCGGCCTCTGGTAGCTCAACGGACGAAGTCCGGTTCCCAAGCCAGCCGCCAGAATCATCGCCCTCATGGGTCGTCTCATAAATTCTCCTAAAGCTAGGGGTCAAACTCGCCATAACCCCTATTGGAAGGGTTAAACGAGGGTGAAAATTATGACGGGCTGTATATGGAGATCTACGATCTGTTCAACCATCGCTTCCGGCATCCCTCGCTTACCCTATTAGCAATTACCATTGTCCTCGCCAACGTGCTTACCTTGCCGATGTTGTGGATATACGCCGCGCTGGATGTTGGACTACAGCCGATGCTGGATATGGGAGTAAGCGGG
>DNCG01000017.1:6162-14797 GCA_003491635.1 Actinomycetota bacterium | reverse complement strand
TTGAGGGTTCATGAAAGGGAGCCAAAAAGGGAAAAGAGTTCTTAAAAGTCTGCCCAATCCTTTACGTAACAATTTGACCCTCTCGTACTCTCCTTCTTCCTACGTTTTTTAACAAGAGATTTCCAAATCTGGGTGGTCAACTGACCTCAAAACATGGCTTTTGTTTTTGAGTATTTACTCTATGCTGCTTCAAGCAGAAAGTCCAGTACTTGCTCATTAATTGGGTTTCTGCTAACATAGTCCAGCAGTGTTCGAGGGTGGCCCCCATAGTCTTGCTTCTTTGTGTGCTATCAGAAAACACTGGATGGGCTCTTCCTGGGGGTTCCGCCCCGAGGGACGTTCTATACATCCCGAGAAGAAAAATCCCTTTATTTGTTTTTCGACGAAGGACGAAGGTGGATGGTTGAAAAGAAAGGTTTGTTGACCCGTTTGAGCCAGTACCTGCGGGAGGTGAGGAGGGAACTCAAGAAAGTCGCTTGGCCCTCCAGACAGGAGATCGTTGCCTCGACCATCGTCGTATTGATAGTGGTAATTTTTTTTGCTTTGTTCATCGGTGGTTTGGATTTCTTTTTTGCACAGATACTCAGGTTGGGCTTAGCTAAATTTTTCGGGGGGTGAGAATCTCCCGCCGTCGGCGGGAGGAACTTTGGGTATGTCGGAAAAATGGTACGTTGTTCATACATATTCGGGGTATGAAAACAAAGTCAAGGCCAATTTGGAGCGCCGTATTTCCTCAATGGGCGTGAAGGAAAAGATATTTGATGTGATCATTCCCACCGAAGATATTATGGAGATTAAGGGTGGCAGAAAGGTTGTTACCCCGAAAAAGGTTTTCCCGGGGTATATCCTTGTGCACATGGAACTCGATGATGAGTCGTGGTATGTGGTGCGAAACACACCAGGGGTCACTGGCTTTGTGGGTTCCGGGGCTCGCCCCTCTGCTCTCTCCGACGGAGAAGTGGAAAAGATTCTGCACAAGATTAAGGTGGAGAAGCCCAAGCCAAGGACAGAGTTTGAAGAGAGCCAAACTATTCGAGTGATCTCAGGGCCACTGGCCGATTTCACGGGGACAATTTCCGAGATTAATTTGGATCAGAACAAGCTCAAGGTGCTCATTTCCATCTTTGGTCGAGAAACTCCCGTTGAACTTTCCTTTGATCAAGTCGCTAAGCTATAACCGAACCCCGCCACCGGCGGGGCAAAAGTTTGGTGGATAGAGGCTTAAATGGCGAAAAAGGTTATCGCGGTTGTAAAACTTCAGATTCCAGCTGGGCAAGCAAATCCGGCTCCCCCAGTCGGTCCTGCCCTTGGTCAGCATGGCGTGAATATCATGGGGTTCTGCAAAGCCTACAACGAGAAGACTGCTTCTCAGTCTGGGACAGTGATCCCTGTAGAAATTACCATCTACGAGGATAGATCCTTTTCTTTCATAACGAAGACTCCCCCGGCGTCGGTTCTTCTCAAGCAAGCGGCCGGCGTTGAAACTGCCTCCGGCGAACCAAATCGCGAAAAGGTGGGTAGCGTATCGAGAGACAAGATCAAAGAGATAGCCCAGATCAAGATGCCCGATCTAAATGCCAGGAGTCTAGAGGCGGCCATGCGGATAATCGAGGGCACGGCCAGAAGTATGGGGATAGAGATAGAAGACTAATCGGTTTTAGTTTCGGCGTGTGGGAGGGTAAAACCACCAATACCACGAGAAGGAATGGTAATGAAAAAGGGAAAAAAGTATCAGGAGGCTCTTAAGAAAATCGACAGAAATAAACTCTACTCTCCTTTGCAGGCTGTTAAGCTGGTGAAGGAGAGCGCTTCGGCCAATTTTGATGAAACTGTGGAGGTTCATATCAGGTTGGGAATCGATCCCCGTCAGGCGGAGCAGCAAGTTAGAGGTGTTGTGATACTCCCCCATGGAACGGGCAAGACCGTCAGGGTTGCCGTTTTTGCTCAGGGTGAGAAGGCCAAAGAGGCCGAGGTGGCGGGGGCGGATGTGGTGGGAGGAAGCGATCTCGCCGAGAAGATACAAAAGGGCTGGCTGGATTTTGAATCCGCCATTGCCACGCCTGATATGATGAGCATCGTTGGCAAGTTGGGAAAGATATTGGGGCCCAGGGGTCTCATGCCCAATCCAAAGGCGGGAACGATCACCTTCGATGTTGGCAAGGCGGTTAGGGATATCAAGGCCGGCAAGATCGAGTACAGGGTGGATAAGTTTGGTGTACTTCATGTGCCCATAGGGAAGGTCTCCTTTCCGGAGCGAGCACTCGTTGAAAATTACTCGGTTTTGTTGGAGGAGATAATTCGTGCCAAGCCAGCGGCGGCCAAGGGAAGGTATGTCAGGAGTGTCACGGTTGTCTCCACGATGGGTCCAGGAGTTAAGATCGATCCCACAAAGGCAAGGGATCTTTTAGAGGAGGCCGTGTGATCCCTCGCCGGTTTAGTGGAGTATTGACATTGGGTTTCTCATTTGATAAATTTCTGCTCTGTCCGAGATAGTTCAAAGCCGTAGACAGTAGGTGCCCGACCGGCGAAGATATTCAAAAGGGCTTAATGATTCCGTGCCTGGCACAGCCACCTGTGGTGTCGGCAGACAGGGCAGACATGGAAGATCGCCTACCGAGGTTGGAAGTTATTTTTTCTAGCTCATCAGACCTCTGTTGTCTACGGGGGTCTTTATCCTTTTCGTCAGCGTTGATGTAAGGGGAGTGTCTCATGGCCAGACCCGAGAAAGTAGCCATAGTCAAGGAGATCAAGGAAAAGCTCCAAAGGGCTCAAGGAGTGATATTGACCGATTTTAGGGGGCTTGACGTTCATGAGCTCAACGATTTGCGCAGGAAAGTCGGGGAGGAGGATGCAGAATACAAGATCTTTAAGAACACCTTGGTCCGGATTGCGGCCAAGGAGTCAAAGCAGGAAGAGCTGGAGAAATATTTGGTGGGACCGACAGCGTTTGCTTTCGGTTACGGTGACGTCCTCTCTCTGATAAAAACCATCGCGAACTTTTCTAGCGAGCATGATGCCTTGCAGATCAAAGCGGGTATTCTGGAGGGAGAGATAATCGATGCCGCTAAGATCAAGGCGCTGGCGAGTTTGCCACCCAGGGAGGAACTCTTGGCCAGGCTTCTTGGCAGCCTTGGCTCGTCTTTTGGTGGTCTTGTGAGCGTGCTCGCTGGGCCAATGCGAGATCTATTGGGCACTTTAAATGCTGTTGTTCAACAGAAGACCTCGCCTGAAGCGGGAAAATCTTAGAATGATTGAGGAGGTGGATGAAGTGCCAGAGAGCGTGGAGAAAAAAACCGAAGAGAAGGCCGAGAAGAAGGAGACAAAGAAGGAAGTGAAGATGACCACCGGGGACATCATCGAAGCCATTAAGGGGATGAGCGTTCTTGAACTCTCCGAATTGGTGAAGGAACTTCAGGAGATCTTTGGTGTGAGTGCTGCTGCCCTAGGTGCTGTTGCGGCCCCGCCGCAGGCGGGGCTTCCCGCCGCTGCACCGGCCGCGGAGGAGAAAACACAGTTTGATGTTGTCCTGACTAGCGCCGGAGATAAGAAGATTCAGGTCATTAAGGCGGTTCGCAGCTTTACCACTTTGGGACTCAAAGAAGCCAAGGATCTGGTGGACAATGCCCCCAAGCCGGTTAAAGAAGGTGTCGCCAAAGAAGAGGCCGAAAAAATCAAGGCTGAACTTGAGGCGGCTGGGGCCACTGTTGAACTCAAATAGCTTAAACGGTAGAAAAAGATCCCATCGCGGGCAGATTGAGCGGGCGGAGAATCAGCATTTGTTGCTGTTCTTTGCCTGCCTTCTATTTGATTGAGTCATTTCTGAACTCTTGACTTTCTCCATTTAATGTGCTATTTTTAATTTTTGTCTGTTATATCTTCAATCATCTCTTCTTAAGGAGTGGAATGCCTGATGAGAGCGGATTCAGGTATTAGAAAACGAAGAAGTTTTGGCAAGATCCCCGAGGTTCTTGAACTTCCCAGTCTCATCGACATTCAGCGTGGTTCCTTCGATTGGCTGCTCAAGGAAGGTTTAGCCGAAGCTTTCCAGGATATTTCCCCCATTGAGGACTTCACCGGCAATTTAGCCCTTGAGTTCGGCCCTTACAAATTTGGGGAGATCAAGTACACTGTCGAGGAATGCAAAGAGAGGGATATGACCTATTCGGCTCCTCTGTTCGTGACCGCCCGGTTCATCAACAAAGAGACTGGTGAGATAAAAGAACAAGAGGTCTTCATGGGTGATTTCCCTCTCATGACCGAAAAGGGTACTTTCATCATCAATGGAACCGAACGAGTGGTCGTCAGCCAGCTTGTGAGATCACCTGGGGTTTACTTTAACAAGGAGATAGACAAGCAGACCGATAAGATGCTCTATTTTGCCAAGATTATTCCGAGCCGTGGTGCTTGGCTGGAATTGGAGACGGATAAGAAGGATGTCATTTCGGTTAGGATCGATCGGAAGCGGAGGTTAGCCGTTACCGTCCTTCTCAAGGCTCTAGGTTTTTTGGAAGACGATGAATTTCTCAAGTTTTTCGACAACGCGACTTTGATCAAGGAAACTCTGGAGAGGGACTGCAGCGAGACCCAGGAAGAGGCTTTGATTGAAATTTACAAGCGTCTCCGTCCGGGTGAACCCCCAACCATCGAAAGTGCCAGGAACCTGATCGAGACACTCTTCTTCAATCCCCATCGGTATAATCTCGCCAAGGTTGGACGGTATAAAATGAATAAGAAACTGGGCTTGAATATACCATTTAAGGTCACTACCTTGACCAAGGAGGATATTCTGGAGACCGTCCGATATCTGGTTCGTCTCTCTCGTGGGGAAGGGGAGGTAGACGACATCGACCATTTCGGAAACCGGAGAATTCGGCCAGTGGGAGAACTTATCCAGAATCAATTCCGCATTGGTTTGGCCAGGATGGAGCGGGTGGTTCGAGAGAGGATGACTACTCAGGATGTGGAGGTCATTACCCCGCAAACCCTCATAAATATTCGACCCATAGTGGCTGCCATCAAGGAGTTCTTCGGCAGTAGTCAGCTCTCTCAATTCATGGATCAGACCAATCCTCTGGCCGGCTTGACCCACAAGCGACGTCTTTCCGCTCTTGGGCCCGGTGGCCTTTCTCGTGAGCGTGCGGGTTTTGAGGTGCGAGATGTTCACCCATCTCACTATGGGAGAATGTGCCCAATAGAAACCCCCGAGGGTCCGAACATCGGTCTCATTGGTTCGCTTTCCACCTATGCTCGAATCAACGAATTCGGTTTCATTGAGACCCCTTATCGCAAGGTCAAGAATGGCAAGGTTACCAGTAAGATTGAGTATTTAACGGCCGACGAGGAAGATAAATATATTATTGCTCAGGCCAATGCTCCCTTTGATCCAGAAACTGGTGAGTTTACTCAGGAAAAGATACTGGTGCGGCGGCATGAGCGGGGTGGGATGGATACCGTTGAAGCTGTTGATCCTCGAGAAGTAGAGTATATGGATGTCTCTCCCCGTCAGATTGTGAGTGTGGCCACGGCGCTCATTCCTTTCCTGGAGCACAACGATGCAAACAGGGCTCTCATGGGCTCCAATATGCAGCGGCAGGCTGTTCCTCTCCTGAGGACGGAGGCCCCCTTGGTGGGAACGGGTATGGAGCATCGTGCCGTGAGAGATACAGGCGAGGTTGTGACGGCGAGAAACAATGGGAAAGGGGTAAGTGTCAGCGCCGATGAGATCAGAGTCAAAACGAAAGACGGCATCGACGTTTACAATCTTCAGAAATTTCAACGGTCCAATCAGGGGACTTGTGTCAATCACAAGCCCATCGTCAAGGAGGGCGATTCAATTAAGGCCGGTCAGGTCATTGCCGATGGTCCGTGTAGCAATCAAGGTGAACTTGCCCTCGGTCGCAATCTTCTGGTTGCTTTCATGCTCTGGGAAGGGTACAACTACGAGGATGCCATCGTCATCAGCGAGAGATTGGTCAAAGAGGATATTCTTACCTCAGTTCATATTGAGGAGCACGAGATCGAAGCTCGTGATACAAAACTGGGTTCCGAGGAGATTACACGGGACATTCCCAACGTTGGCGAGGAGGTTCTCAAGGATCTGGACGAGGATGGCATCGTTCGCATCGGAGCGGAGGTTCGCTCTGGGGATATCCTGGTGGGAAAGATTACTCCTAAAGGGGAAACGGAACTTACAGCGGAGGAGAGACTTCTCCGGGCCATCTTTGGCGAGAAGGCACGCGAGGTTCGCGATACATCTCTCAAAGTTCCTCATGGTGAGATGGGAATAGTCATTGGGGTCAGGCGTTTTTCCAGAGATAAGGGAGATGAGCTTTCCCCTGGTGTAAATGAACTTGTCAGAGCATATGTGGCCCAGAAGAGAAAGGTGTCCGAGGGCGATAAGTTGGCTGGACGCCATGGCAATAAAGGCGTTATCTCTAAAATTGTGCCCGAGGAGGACATGCCCTTCTTGGCCGATGGAACCCCCGTGGACATAGTCCTCAATCCCCTGGGTGTCCCTTCCCGAATGAATCTCGGTCAGGTGCTGGAGACACATCTTGGTTGGGCGGCTATGGTTGGTTGGAGCGACGACGGTGAACCAAAGAAGGGACCGATATACACATCTTCTCCTGTTTTTGACGGTGCTACGGAGACTGAGATCAGGGAAGCTTTGGGCAAGGCTGGGCTCCCCATCGATGGCAAGACTGTCCTTTATGATGGCAAGATGGGTGAACCCTTCGATCAACCGATAACCGTTGGTTATATCTATATGATGAAGTTGTTGCATTTGGTGGACGACAAAATCCATGCCAGATCAACGGGTCCCTATTCCTTGGTTACCCAGCAGCCGCTGGGGGGAAAGGCACAATTTGGTGGTCAGAGGTTTGGAGAGATGGAGGTGTGGGCGCTGGAAGCCTATGGGGCTGCCTACACCCTTCAGGAGTTGCTCACGGTCAAGTCCGATGATGTCTTGGGTCGTGTCAGAGCTTACGAGGCCATAGTCAAGGGTGAGAACATTCCGGAACCCGGCATTCCGGAGTCCTTTAAGGTGCTAGTCAAGGAGATGCAGAGTCTGGCATTGGATGTTGAGGTTCTCTCGGGCGAGGGCAAGGAGATTGAATTGGAAGCGACCGAGGAGGATATTTACAAGACCGCTGAGGAGCTGGGGATCGATCTCAGAGGGAAAGCGGCCGAAGCCGAAGAGGAGATGGGCGAAGATGAGGCCTAATTTCCCAGGGGCTCATTTGGAGGGGTTAACTTGGTAGAGATGAATGATTTCGATGCACTGAGAATTGGACTCGCTTCTTCGGAACAGATTAGAACTTGGTCCAGCGGGGAGGTCAAAAAACCTGAGACGATCAACTATCGAACCCTTAAGCCGGAGAAGGACGGTCTTTTCTGCGAAAAAATATTCGGTCCCACTAAGGACTGGGAGTGCTATTGCGGGAAGTATAAGAGGGTTCGCTTCAAGGGTATAATCTGCGAGCGATGTGGGGTTGAAGTTACTCGATCGAAAGTGAGAAGGGAGCGCATGGGCCACATCGAACTGGCGGCTCCCGTGGCTCACATCTGGTACTCCAAGGGCGTTCCTTCACGCATGGCTTATTTGCTGGACATTAATCCCAAGGATCTGGAGAGAGTCCTCTATTTTGCCTCACATATAATTACCTCGGTTGACGAGAAAAAGCGTGAGGAGGATCTCTCTTTTCTCAAGGAGGAGCTGCACGAGGAGATAACTGAAATCGAACGCCGGGGTGACGAAGAGATCAAGCGGTTGGAGGCCAAAAAAGAAGAGAGCATGCAGGCCCTCGAGGCGGGTGTCGGGGCGGAAGGCAAGGCAAAGGTAAGTGCCAATCCCTCCGTTGCCGCTGAGGCGAGGAAGATTGAAACCCGGTTTAAGCAGGATAAGAAGAACATCGAGAAGGAAGCCGCCCAGGACGTGCAGTGGCTTAATCGAGTCCTTGAGGTCTTCCAGGGACTGCGCCCAATGCAACTTATTCCCGAGGAGCAGCTCTATCGGGATTTAAAGACCAGGTACGGCGATTATTTCCAGGGTGGCATGGGGGCCGAGGCCATCAAGGAGTTGTTGGTCGACATGGATTTGGAGAAGGAAACAAACAATTTAAAAAAGGTGGTCAAGAAATCCAGGGGGCAGAAGAGGAGCCGAACCATCAAACGATTGAAGGTGCTCTCTGCCTTCAAGCGTTCTGGGAATAAACCCGAGTGGATGATTTTGGAGGCTATTCCGGTCATACCCCCGGATCTTCGACCGATGGTTCAGTTAGACGGCGGCAGGTTTGCCACCTCAGATTTGAACGATCTTTACAGGAGAGTCATCAACCGCAATAATCGACTGAAGCGTCTCTTGGATTTGGGGGCTCCCGAGATCATTGTCAATAATGAAAAGCGCATGCTTCAAGAGGCCGTTGATGCCCTGTTCGATAATGGAAGGCGTGGAAGACCCGTTACCGGTCCGGGAAATAGGCCCCTTAAATCCTTGAGCGATATGCTCAAGGGCAAGCAGGGAAGATTCCGTCAAAATCTCTTGGGGAAGAGGGTGGACTACTCCGGGAGGTCGGTTATTGTCATAGGGCCCGAACTCAAACTTCACCAGTGCGGTCTTCCCAAGGTCATGGCC
>DNCG01000017.1:0-5959 GCA_003491635.1 Actinomycetota bacterium | reverse complement strand
AGTGCCAAACGTATGGTGGAGAGAGCCAAAGCGGTAGTTTGGGATATTTTGGAGGAAGTGATCAAGGAGCACCCCGTTCTCCTCAATAGAGCACCCACCCTGCACCGTTTAGGCATTCAGGCCTTTGAGCCGGTCCTCGTGGAGGGAAAGGCCATTCAAGTTCACCCCTTAGTCTGCACTGCTTTCAACGCTGACTTCGACGGCGACCAGATGGCCGTGCATCTACCTCTTTCCGCGGAGGCTCAGGCGGAGGCCCGAATTTTGATGTTGTCCACCAACAATATTCTTTCTCCTGCTCATGGGAGACCCCTGGCAACCCCCACCCAGGATATGGTTCTTGGATGTTACTATCTCACCTGTGAGCGGGAGGGCTGTAAAGGCGAAGGAAAGGTTTTTGGCACTCCAGAGGAGGCCATATTCGCTTTCGATTGTGGAGAGGTGGAGATCCATTCCAGGGTTAAACTTCGAATGAAGAAGAAGAAGCTTGAAACGACGATGGGAAGGATAATCCTTAATGATGCTTTGCCCGATGATTATCCCTTCGTGAATGCCGAGGTGGGTAAGAAGGAACTCGCCTCCATTGTTGAGCAGTGTTGCAAAAAGTACGATGTAGTAAAGACGGCCGAAGTTTTGGATAAGCTCAAAGCTATAGGTTTTCACTATGCCACCAAGGCCGGTATCACCCTGGGTATCGAGGATATTGTAATACCACCCGATAAGTGGAAGATTCTGAATGCTCCCGAGGAAGCCGTTGAAAAGATAGAGCAGCAGTATAGGAGAGGTCTCATTACCAACGAGGAGCGCCATCAGCGAGTTGTGGATATTTGGACTAAGGCCACCGAGGATGTCACCGAAGCGATGGAAGCCAACTTCGATAAGTTCAATCCGGTTTATATGATGGCCAATTCGGGGGCTCGTGGAAGTGTTAAGCAGATAAGGCAGTTGGCCGGCATGCGAGGGTTGGTCGCCAATCCCAGGGGAGATATCATTGATCGCCCCATCAAGGCCAATTTCCGCGAGGCACTCACGGTTTTGGAGTACTTCATCTCAACCCATGGTGCCCGGAAAGGTTTGGCGGATACCGCTCTCAGGACGGCGGACTCGGGATATCTCACGCGACGGTTGGTGGATGTGGCTCAGGAAGTCGTCGTTCGCGAGGATGATTGTGGGACTGAGCAGGGTATTCCCATGAGTGTCTTGAACGAGGAAGAGGAACCTAATCGGAATCTTATGGGGAGACTTGCCCTGGAGCCCGTGATCGACCCCAGGACTAAAGAGGCATTGATTGAAGCCAATGGGGAAATCTGCGAGAGCGACCTGGAGAAATTTGTGAAGGCCAAGCTCGATAGCATCATGGTCCGATCGGTTTTAACCTGCAATTCACACTATGGCGTTTGTCGCAGTTGTTATGGCTGGAACTTGGCTCAGGGAAGGGTGGTGGACATTGGAGAATCTGTGGGTATTATCGCGGCCCAGTCGATTGGCGAGCCGGGCACGCAGCTTACCATGCGTACTTTCCACACGGGAGGGGTAGCCGGTGAAGACATTACTCACGGTCTCCCTCGAGTTGTTGAGCTTTTTGAAGCCAGGAGACCAAAGGGGCAGGCTCAGATAGCTGAGGTCAGCGGAGCTGTCTCCGTTAAGGAGACGGACAAGTTCAGGAAGATCATCATCCTCACGGAGGACGGCAAGGAGAAGGTCTACCAGGTATCTCGGAGGGCACGTTTGAAGGTTGCCGATGGGGACAGGATACGAGCTGGCGACCAGCTCACGGAGGGCTCTCTCAACCCCCACGATATTCTGAGGGTAAAGGGCATCCAGGCTGTGCAGCTTTATCTCACGAGAGAGGTGCAGCGGGTCTACAAATCGCAGGGTGTGGATATCGATGATAGGCATGTCGAACTCATCATCCAGCGAATGCTCCGCAGGGTGACGGTGATGGAACCCGGTGACACCGATCTTCTCCCCGGACAGATGGTCGATCGTCGCGTTTTCCAGGAGGAGAACGAAAGGGTAAAGGCAGCGGGCGGCGAGCCGGCTACGGCAAAGCAGGTTCTTTTGGGGATAACCAAGGCCTCTCTGGCTACCGACAGTTTCCTATCGGCCGCCTCTTTCCAGGAGACCACGAGGGTGCTCACGGATGCGGCCATGAATGGGAAGGTTGATCCGTTAATTGGTCTCAAGGAAAATGTCATCATCGGTAAACTTATTCCCGCTAGTACGGGGATGAGTCGCTATAGGGGTATCAAAATTTCCTTAGAGGGAGAATCCGAGCAGTTAGGAGAGATGGAGTTGCCAGAGGAAGAAGAAGTGGCAGTTGGGGAGAGGGAGGCTTCTGAGGAAACGACCGAGGTCAAGGTGGAGGACCCCGCTCCTCAAGGGAACATGTCCACCGACGGATAAGCGGGGATCAGAAGGGCGATGAAGGTTTCCTCGACCGAAGAAGCAGCACAGGGACTCGTTGACATCGAGAAGAAATGATGCTATATTTCCCTGCTGTGACCAGAAATGGGGGTCGTGATCGGGGGTCCTTTTTCCGAACTCAAGAGGCTTTCTTCTAGAGTGGTAGGAACCAACCAAACTATCAGGGCGGTGAAGAAGGACACCGTCCGACATATGTTCGTAGTCAGGGATGCTAACCCTTGAATAACAGCTCCTCTTTATCGTCTCTGTAGAGGGAGAGGGGGGTTCTGGTGATGGGAGTGGCATCTAGGGAAGATCTGAGGGTGGCATGCGGGATAAGATGAACGCGGTCGCTCTCGTTGAGACTGGTGAGAGGTAGATAGATTGCCGACTATAACTCAGTTAATCAGGAAAGGCAGAAAAAAGATATCGAAGAAGGTTTCTACACCAGCCTTGAAGGGTGCTCCTCAGAAGCGTGGGGTTTGCACCAGGGTGTACACCACCACACCAAAGAAACCCAATTCGGCTTTGAGGAAGGTGGCCAGGGTCAGGCTCACCAATGGGATGGAGGTTACGGTATATGTTCCTGGTATAGGACACAATCTTCAGGAACACTCCATCGTCCTTATTCGGGGTGGTAGGGTGAAGGATTTGCCCGGTGTTCGTTACAAGATTGTGCGAGGCACCCTGGATGCTGCTGGTGTTGAAGATAGGAAGAAGGCCCGCTCGAAATACGGGGCGAAGGCACCGAAGTAATCGTCGTGAGTTTCGAGTCGGGTACTTAGAGAAACTCGCGACTCGATTGTTGTATTTGGAGGTAGAGAAATGCCCAGGAAGGGGCCGGCTCCGAGAAGGGAGATAGCGCTGGATACAGTGTACAACAATAAGCTGGTGGCCCAACTCATCAATCAAGTTTTGAGAGGGGGCAAGAAGAGTCTGGCTGAATCTATCGTTTACAAGTCGTTTGATATAATTAAAGAGAGAGCCAAGACTGATCCCCTATCTGTACTGAAAAAGGCGGTTGAGAATGTGAGGCCGCTTCTGGGGGTGAGGCCCAGGCGAGTCGGGGGTGCCACTTACCAGGTACCCGTGGAGGTTCCCGTGAGGCGAGGGACCACTCTTGCTTTGCGCTGGATCGTGGGGTTTGCTTGTGCCCGTAGTGGTAAGAAAATGAGCGAGCGACTGGCGGCGGAGTTGATGGAAGCGGCGAAAGGAACCGGTTCAGCGGCCAAGAAGAAGGAAGATTTGCACAAGATGGCCGAAGCTAACAGGGCTTTTGCGCATTATAGGTGGTAGTGTAAGAAGGTTTGACTTTTGTTTATGGTCGATGAGCGAGATGCTTCGATCATCGATTGGAAGGATGAAAATGGGAAAGATGTACACGCTCGATAAAATAAGAAATATAGGGATAATGGCTCATATCGATGCCGGCAAGACCACCACCACAGAGCGGATTCTCTACTATACCGGTAGGGTCTACAAGATCGGCGAGGTAGATGAGGGAACTGCTGTGATGGACTGGATGGTCCAGGAACAGGAGAGGGGAATCACCATCACCTCTGCCGCTACGACCTGCTTTTGGAGGGATTACCGCATTAACATTATAGACACGCCAGGGCACGTGGACTTCACCGTTGAGGTAGAGAGATCCTTGCGTGTTTTGGATGGCGCGATTGCCATCTTCTGTGGTGTTGGTGGCGTTGAGCCTCAATCGGAGACGGTCTGGCGACAGGCTGATGGATACCGAGTGCCCCGTATTGCCTATGTCAATAAGATGGACAGGGTCGGGGCCGACTTTTTCCGCGTTGTGGAGATGATGAAAGAGAGATTGGGAACACATCCCGCGCCAATCCAATTGCCGGTGAAAAGGGAAGATGATTTTATTGGCATGATTGACCTCATCGGAATGAAGATGATCATCTATGTCGATGATTTGGGCACAAAGTATGAGGAGCAGGAAATCCCCGAGGATATGAGAGAATTGTCTGAGAAGTATCGTCAAGAGATGCTGGAGGCCGTTGCCGAATACGACGATGAGCTCTTTCACAAGTATCTTGAGGGGGAAGAGATCGGCACTGAGTGTGTTAAGAGGGCCATCAGGGCTGCAACTCTTAAGGTGGCCATCACCCCTGTTTTGTGTGGTGCCTCCTTTAGAAACAAAGGTGTTCAGCCACTGCTCGATGCCGTGGTCGATTATCTGCCTTCTCCTCTGGATGTCCCTCCCGTTACTGGGTTAGCCCCCGGTACCGAGCGGCTTGAGGAGAGGTCTGCCTCTTACGATGCTCCCTTCTCCGCACTGGCTTTCAAGATTATGGTCGATCCTTATGTGGGGAAGCTCACCTTCTTCCGCATCTATTCAGGTGTTCTTAAGACCGGATCCCAGGTCCTCAATGCCACCAAGGGTGAGCGAGAGCGAGTGGGGCGGATACTGCAGATGCACGCCAACCACCGCGAGGAGAGGAGAGAAGTCCGCGCTGGGGATATCGTGGCCGGTATTGGACTTAGGCGAACGGCCACCGGGGATACTCTGTGCGATCCCGATTACCCCATCCTCTTGGAGGCTATGGTCTTTCCGGAACCGGTGATTTCTATGGCCATCGAACCCAAAACCAAAGCCGATCAGGATAAGCTCGCCACTTCTCTGGCGAAGTTGGCCGAGGAGGACCCAACCTTCAAAGTTAAGACCGACGAGGAGACGGGACAGACAATCATCTCAGGGATGGGCGAACTTCACCTTGAGGTCATTGCAGATAGGTTGATTAGGGAGTTTAAAGTCGGTGCCAATATTGGCAGACCTCAGGTTTCCTATCGCGAGACCATCGGAAAACCTGTTTCTAATATAGAGGGCAGATATGTTCGTCAAACCGGGGGCCGAGGTCAGTATGGACATGTCGAGATCAAACTGGAGCCCAACGAGCGTGGAGCTGGCTACGAGTTTATCGATGAGACCAGAGGTGGGGTGATTCCCAAGGAATTCATTCCCGCCGTCGGTAAGGGAGTTCAAGAGGCCATGGAATCCGGTGTTCTGGCCGGCTACCCGGTTGTGGATGTTAAAGTGATCTTGTACAATGGCTCCTTCCACGAGGTTGACTCGTCTGAGATTGCCTTTAAGATTGCGGCCTCCATGGCTTTTAGGGAGGGCATGAAAAAGGCTCGTCCCGTTCTCCTGGAACCCATCATGTCTATAGGGGTGGTTGTTCCCGAGGAATATATGGGCGATGTTATTGGAGATCTTAATTCGCGTCGAGCTCGAATTGAGGGCATGGAGCTCAGAGCCGGGGCTCAGGTCATCAGGGGTTACGTGCCTTTGGGAGAGATGTTTGGTTATGCCACCGATCTTCGATCCCTAACTCAAGGCCGCGGTACATTTACTCTGCAGTTTGAATGCTACGAGGAGGTTCCGGCAAACATCGCCCCGGAAATAGCGGGCAAGACACAAGGAGGGTGGCAGTTGGCTGCCAGCCGTTAATAAATAGTCTATTTAAACCAGTCACCAATAGATCATCAACTACCGATTGAAAGAAGGAGGAGGCAATGGCCAAGAAAAAATTTGAGA
>DNCG01000016.1 GCA_003491635.1 Actinomycetota bacterium | reverse complement strand
TGAAGGATGTCTGTATTGGTGTACCCGTGAAGTTGGGCCTCGGTGGCGTTGAAGAGATAATCGAGCTTGATTTAACGTCGGACGAGATGAATATCCTGCGGGATTCGGCGGCTGAGGTTAGGGAAAGCATCGAGAGCCTGGGCTTGGAGTAGGGGCAGGGTATAGGGTTCGGGGGCCAGAGGCCAAGGGTCAAAAGTCAGGAGTCAAGGGACGAGGTACCAGGAACAAGGAACAAGGAACTAGGCACGAAGTGGGGGGAGATTTGTGGAGATCCATGGAGATACATCGAGATTGAGGCTCTAAGCTAGCGGGACATCTGTGAACTGTCAACTAATTTCGGATAACTAATTCTGAATAACCAAAATGGGGGTTATCTTGAGGGAGATATCGATCCGAGAAGTTACTCAGGTGGTCAAGAGATTATGCATAGAGGCCAACTACAGCCTGCGCGAGGATGTCTTAAGTGCCCTTCGGGAAGCTTTGCGAGTGGAAGAGTCGCTGATGGGGAGGAAGGTCCTCGAGTGGCTGGTTGAAAATGCCCGGATTGCCAGGGAGGAAGGGATTCCCATTTGCCAGGATTGTGGCATGGTTACTGTCCTTCTTCAACTGGGACAAGGGGTAAGGATCGTTGGCGGGGGCTTGAGAGGGGCCATAGATCGAGGGGTGCGTGAAGGACATCGAGAAGGTTATTTAAGGAAGTCGGTTATCGAGGATCCCTGTTTTTCCCGGCGCAATACGGGAGATAATACGCCGGCCATAATCTATACAGAGGTGGTTCCGGGGGATGGTTTAAAGGTGACCGTTGTACCCAAGGGAGCCGGTAGCGATAATTCCAGCGCTCTCAAGATGCTCAACCCAACAGATGGAGCATCGGGAGTAAAGACCCTCGTGCTGGAGACCGTAAAGAAGGCGGGGGCCAATTCTTGTCCTCCCTTGGTGATCGGTGTAGGAGTCGGAGGCAGTTTCGATAACGTAGGACTTCTTTCCAAGAAGGCTCTGCTCCGTCCCTTGGATGTGGCCAATCCCGATGCGAGAATTGCTCAACTGGAGAGAGAAATTCTTGAGGAGGTCAATGATCTGGGGATTGGTCCCGCTGGTTTTGGGGGAAGGGTCACCGCCCTTTCGGTGAGCATCGAGACTTCTCCCACTCACATGGCTTCTCTCCCCGTGGCGGTGAATCTCGGATGTCACGCTCTTCGCTCCGCGGAGGCGGCTTTATAGGGGAGGATTATGTCTGACAGGGAGCGTAGGTCGGGGGCGAGGACAACCCTGGACCAACTGGAAGAGGAGAAGATAAGGAAGGCCATCGAGCACGTTTGGAAGCCCTCCCCCTACCTCGAACTCTTGAGAAATAGAGACTTTCTTCTCCTCTGGCTGGGCCAGGGCATTTCCCAATTGGGAGATTGGTTGATCGTCGTTGCTCTGGTTCTCTTGGTTCGAGACCTCACTGGTTCTGCTCTGGCGGTGGGAACCCTCATGATCTTCAAGATTTTACCCGTTCTTCTATTTGGTTCCGTCGTTGGGGTATTTGTAGATCGTCTAAACCGCAAGAGAACCATGATCTTTTGTGATCTTTTTCGTGGCGCTTTGGTGGCTCTGTTGCCATTCGTTCGTGGTGTTTTTCAGGTCTATCTGATAGTTTTTTTGATGGAGACCTTTTCCCTCTTCTTCACGCCGGCTAAAGATGCCAGCCTCCCGAATTTGGTGGAGAGCGACCATATCCTTACCGCCAACTCCCTTTCCTATACTACAAATCAGCTGACCATGATCTTGGGGTTGGGGTTTAGCTCTACCATCATTCTAGTAGTTCATGGATTGGTCCGGGCTATTCCCACCCCTGTTCTGGGGGCAATAAGCGAGGTGCCGCTCATCCGATATTTTGTACCTCAATTGGCCGGCTCGCAGGCTATTTTTGTGATGGACACCTTTTCCTTTATCGTCTCGGCGATTCTCATTGGCTTCATCCACCTGCCCCCGGCTGAGCACTTAATTCGAAAGATCAATTACTCCCAGGTTAAGGACGATGTATTGGAGGGTCTGCATTTTCTCAAAACTCATCCTCGCATCAGGCCAATGATCATAAGTGCTGGCATGGCTCTCCTGGGAGGAGGCTCCATCTACACTCTGGGCGTTTTTTATTGTGAGGAGGTATTGAGGGTTGGCAAGACCGGTTTTGGTTTCTTGCTCACCTTGCTGGCGGTGGGCATGTTGTTGGGAGGGATCTTCTCCGGATTGGTTGGACGCCTTCTCTCGAGGCATTACCTTTTCAATGGTTCCATCCTCATCTTTGGAGTGGCATTATTGTTGTTCTCACTTATTCCTTATTATGAGGTAACCATTTTGCTCAGTGTCGTCGCCGGTGTGGCTCTCGGCCTTATCTTTGTATCCGGGTATACATT
The DNA here is from genome assembly GCA_003491635.1 of Actinomycetota bacterium. Lineage (GTDB taxonomy): Bacteria > Actinomycetota > Aquicultoria > Subteraquimicrobiales > UBA9087 > UBA9087. Next base: position 5,019 of record DNCG01000016.1, on the reverse strand, counting down.
TTTGCATGAAACGGTGGAGGACAAGCTGATGGGCAGGGTATTTGCGACCCTTGAGTCCCTTCTTAGAATTTCATTGCTTCTTTCTCTAGTTCTTACGGGTATGATCGCTGATATAATTGGTCGCAGGGTTTTATCTCTGGGGGATTTTAGCTTGCATCTTAACGGGCCCAGAATTACTCTAGTTTTGGGGGCTTTGGTGGTCATGTTGGCCGGCGCGTACGCCTTTCGATCCGATAGATTGGCGGGTGAGATCCGATGCTAAGAGTAACAACTCCTCTCCACGATGATGTGATCGGCAAATTGAGAGCGGGCGATGAGGTCACCATCGGTGGACTGGTGTATACTGCCAGGGATCAGGCCCATCGAAAATTGGTGGAAGCATTGAAGAGGGGGGAAGAGCTACCCTTTAATTTGGAAGGGCAGGTCATTTACTATGCTGGACCAGCTCCAGTCAAACCCGGACGTGTGATTGGTTCCGCTGGGCCGACAACCAGCTCTCGTATGGACGCTTTCACCCCCCTGCTCCTGGCACGCGGCTTAAAGGGGATGATTGGCAAGGGGAGGCGATCTGAGGAAGTCAAGGAGGCGATCAAGAAACATAAGGCAGTCTACTTCGCCACTGTCGGTGGAGCGGGGGCGTTCCTTTCGAAGTTTGTGAAGAGGTCCAAGGTGATCGCCTATGAGGACCTCGGGCCCGAGGCGGTGTTCGAGTTGGAAGTGGAGGATTTTCCGGTCGCTGTAGCCATCGATGCTCTTGGAAACGATATTTATGAGGAAACGATCAGGAAATGGGAGCGACCAGCGAAAGACAAAGGACGAAGGACGAGGGGCGAAGAGTGAGAAAAGGGTTTTTCATCACCTTTGAGGGAATCGAGGGATCGGGTAAAAGTACTCAAATGAAGCTTTTGGCAGCTCATCTCCGGAAGAAGGGGTGTTCTGTCGTCACCACCAGGGAACCAGGTGGAACACGGATCGGGAATGGGATAAGAAGGATTCTGCTCGATCCGAAATTCGGAGAGATGGATTTCCGAGCCGAAGCTCTCCTTTACGCTGCCAGCCGGGCTCAGCATGTCTGTGAGGTAATAAAGCCGGCTCTGGATGCGGGCAAGGTGGTCATCAGCGATCGGTATGTTGATTCTTCCCTGGCCTACCAGGTTTTTGGACGAGGTTTGTTGTGGGAGGAGATTGAGAAAGTCAACAGATGGGCCACAGGTGGCTTGGAGCCGGATTTGACCATCCTTCTCTACATTCCGACGGAGGAGGGTTTGAGCAGGGCTAAGGAGTCCGCGGCGGACCGAATTGAGCGAGAGAGTGTAGAATTTCATCGCCGGGTCCAGGAAGGGTATAAGAAGTTGGCCCAAAAATTTCCCGAAAGATACAGCGTTGTGGATGCGACTGGAAGTGCGGAGAGCATTCACCACAAGATCCTTCAGGCGGTGGAGTCCAGGTTGCCTGTGTTATAATTGTGAGGAAGACGGTGGTTTGGGATAACGTTTTTGGTCAGCGGGAGGCCATCGATATTCTTCGGAGGGCCCTCGAGAGCAATAGCTTGAGTCATGCCTATCTATTTTTTGGGCCTCCAGGGGTTGGGAAACGCACCGTGGCTAAGGGATTGGCCTCGGTTTTGAACTGTGAAAAGGGGGGTTGTGGCAGTTGTCCCTCCTGCTTGAAGATAGCCCACGAAACCCACCCCGATGTTCTCCACATCGAGCCAGAGGGTAACTTCATCACCATTGGCCAGGTGAGAGAGCTTCAACATGAAGCTGAACTCAAGCCCTTTGAGGGTCTCAGGAAGGTCTGTGTAGTGGACAACGTGGACAGCCTGACTTTGGAGGCAGCCAGTGCTTTCCTTAAGATTTTGGAGGAGCCTCCATCCGATCTCACCTTCGCTCTTCTCGCCACCAACCTGGAGGGTGTTCTTCCCACCATTGTCTCCCGATGTCAACTGGTTCGCTTTAAGGCTATTCCGCCGGGGAAGATGGCGGAAATTCTCGTAGCCAACTACGGGTTTTCCCCGGAACGGGCCAGGTTGCTGACGAAGATGAGCGGGGGGATCTTAGGGGATGCCCTGGACCTGGCCAATTCTCCGTGGCGGCTTGAGAGACGAGGGGTAATTTTGGGAATTGTTCAAGGAATCCCCCGGGCCGATGAACTGGAGTTAGCTGAAGCCGCCGAGGAACTTGTCTTGGAGGTCGAGAGGCCGCTGGGAAAATTGAAGGTGAGGCAGGAGCGAGAATTAGAGGAGGCACAGGAGCTAGCCTTCGATAGCAGCCACGCTGCTTACTTGAAGAGAAGGTTTGGTGAGAAGCACAAAAGGGAAAGAAATAGATGGAAACGTCGGGGCTTCGAGGAAATCCTGGATATTTTCGCCTCCTGGTATCGGGATTTGATGATCTTGGTCGAGACATTCGATGAGGATCTGCTCGTCAACATCGATCAGGTTGAAAGATTAAAGGAGTTTAGAGGTGTCAGCACTTTTAAGCTGAATAAAGCTCTGGAGATCGTTCACAAAACCAAGGAGATTTTGAGGTTCAATGTGAACGCGCTTTTGGCTTTTGAAGTAATGCTTTTTAAATTGCGGGAGGTATTGGTGTAAATGCCCACTGTGATTGGTGTAGTCTTCAAGGAAGCTGGTAAGATCTATTATTTCGATCCGAACGGTTTGAATCTGAAGCCCGGGGATAATGTCATTGTCAAGACCTCCCGGGGCTTGGAGTTTGGAGAGATTGTTTCCTTCCCCGAAGATGTCCCCGAGGAAGAAATCTCCGCTCCTTTAAAAAAGGTTCTCAGAAAAGCCAGCGAAGAGGACAAAGCCAAGGTCGAGAGGAATAGAGAGAAGGAAAAAGAGGCCTTCGAGATTTGCGAGAAGAAGATCGAGGAACACGGTCTCCCCATGAAACTCGTGGATGTGGAATACGTCTTCGACGCCAGCCGAATAATCTTCTTTTTCACAGCTGAAGAGAGGGTCGACTTTCGGGACTTAGTGAAGGATTTGGCTTCCACTTTCAAAACCCGCATTGAGCTTAGGCAGATTGGTGTGCGGGATGAGGCCAAGTTGATTGGGGGGCTGGGCCCCTGCGGACGACGCTTATGTTGCACCCTATTTCTGAGCGACTTTGAGCCGGTCTCCATCCGTATGGCCAAGGAACAGGATTTGCCGTTAAACCCTCTGAAGATATCGGGGATTTGTGGTCGCTTAATGTGTTGTTTGAAATATGAGTACGATGCCTATAGGGATTTCAAGAAGAAAGCACCCCCCAGAGGCACTCAGGTGGAGACTCCACATGGCGTTGGCGTGGTTGTGGACTACAATGTTCCCCGTGAAGGGGTTATAGTAGAGGTGGGAGAGGGCTTAAGGTACGAGCTTTCCTTGTTAGAAGTAAAAAAGTTAAAAGTTGAAGATTGAAAACGGCAGATGGCTGATGGGTAAATGAAAAATGTAGAGTGAAAAATTAATTTAGACAGAGGGTAAACAAGTAGGAAGGAGCGTCCGTTTTTGCCCACTTAGCTCAGTTGGCCCCTCAGCCCGGAGGGCTTACGGGGTCCCGTAGGTCGGAGACCGAGGGATACCTGCCCCTGTGTTAAAAGTTTATCGGCATTTTGTAGTATTAGTGGGGTTATTGGTGGAGAGATTATATTGGCCGGATTAGCTCAGTTGGCAGAGCGACGCATTCGTAATGCGTAGGTCGCCGGTTCGAATCCGACATCCGGCTCCGAAATATTCTTCACTACAGACAAACGGGTTTGTCTATCGACAGGCAGGCGGGGAGCAGTATACTCGTAATGCACAGGTCGCCAGTTCGAATCTGGCAGTGGGTTCCATTGGTTTCTTCGGGGGAGGATTGCGGCTTTCCTATTCCTTCTCGGAAAGTTCCTTGGCCTTTTTCATCAGTTGGAGGACCAATGTCTTGGTCTGATCGTCCATTTCCACTGCCCTTAAGGCTATTTCCTTGATCTGGGGATCGGCCAATAACCTTTTGAGCTCTTCTTCGCGGTCTTGTTCAAGGTGTTTTCGAGCAGGTTCCTCGTCATAAAAAAAGGAGGGCAGCACGTCAAAAAAATCGGCCAAGGTTTTGATCTTTTCATAGGTGGGATTCTTGTAAGTACCCTTCCTCAGATTTTGCAGGTAGGCTGGGGAGATTTTGCCTCCTGTGCCTTTACTAACTTCCCTCAGGGAATACTTGTTTCCGTCTGGAGAGAGTTTGGTGGCAAAGAGAGCGTTAAGTTTATCTTTGAAGGTCTCGGTCATATTCATACTCCTTTTAAGTTTATCGGGGATCGATTCAGGGCGTGATATTGACGACACTTTTTGTTCGGCGTAAAATACATTCAAATATCCTTCCCATTTGACAGAAAGATAACACAGACCAGAGAAAATAGCAACCTTGGCCAAAATATCGGGATAAAGGAAGGGCGCATTTGTGCCGATAACTATAAAGAGGGTAAAATCGATTTAGATTCCGACTGTGCCTACTGGCAGGCGGGATTGAGGTGGGAAATGCTGACGCACTTGGATAAGGATGTGCAAAAGTTCGTTGGAGATTATATCGATTGCTTCATCTGTTGGGATTTGTTCGTGTTTTTTAGCCAGAACCCCGGAGCAAGAGATACAGCACGGAGTTTGGCTGAACATTTGGGCAGGAGTGAGGAGGATGTGGAAAAAGCTTTGAAGTTTTTAGTGAACAAGGGTGTTGTTGTGAAAGAGATTACCCAAATCGGGGATTCTCAAGCCGAGACTTATTCCTACCACCCCGCCCCTGAGGTCAGTGACTGTGTGGAAAAGTTTGTCGAGTGTCTCACCAAGAGGGAAAAGAGACTGGCGGTTCTCACCGAGGTCTTGAAGAAGCTCAGACATTGAGGCATACCCCAATTTTTGTAAACATCTCTTTTCTAATCTTCTTTTTTACATCTATAATAAGGATAGGTTAGACATAAATCGCCTGCGGTAGACGAGCCATGAAGTGTAATACTTCATGGCGAGCTCTTTTGCCCAAAACGGCGTTATCTTAAGTCAAATCC
>DNCG01000076.1:4257-4614 GCA_003491635.1 Actinomycetota bacterium | reverse complement strand
TAAAAGATACATCTCCGACCCGGAGCCCCTAAGCCTGGGGATTTCGTGGTTCCATCAAAAAAGCGAGATGACGGATGGTGCTTTGGGACCACGGGGAATTTCGAGTAGCCGTAGGCGGGGTATGGGGTGAGGGCGATAGGGCCAGAAGAGGGGAAACCCTCTGTGCCTCCCGTGTTTGGAAAGGAGAGGGTGAGCCGCTTCTTTTGCCGGGGGCGGCGTTTTTATTCGGCGGGGAGGAAGAATGCCCGATTTGGTCGATCCATTCAACCGAAAGATAGATTATCTGCGCCTCTCCATCACCGACAGGTGCAACCTTCGCTGTATTTATTGTATGCCCCTCAAGGTCTACAACCCTGG
>DNCG01000076.1:0-4132 GCA_003491635.1 Actinomycetota bacterium | reverse complement strand
GGAGGTTCTCCGACCCGAGGGGGAATGACCTGGAAATCTCACGATGAAATTCTGACCTATGAAGAGATAGCCCTCTTTGCGAGGTACGCCGTCCAAGCTGGCATCTCAAAGATCAGGCTGACCGGGGGAGAGCCTTTGATCCGTCGGGATGTGGTTGGCTTGGTGGGCGATCTTTGTGCCATCCCGGATGTGAAGGACATATCCCTCACGACAAACGGTCTGCTTTTGGCGGATTACGTTGACGATCTTGTCAAAGCGGGCTTGAGAAGGATAAACATAAGCATTGATTCCCTCAAGCCCGATGTTTATCGCCGCATCACCCGAGGCGGCGATCTCGAGAGGGTCCTCGATGGGCTGGAAGCGGTCCTGAAAGCCCCCCTTCATCCCGTCAAGGTGAATGTGGTTGTCCTGCGAGGGATAAACGATGATCTGGAGGATTTTATCGAGCTCGCCTACAATCGCCCCGTCCACGTGAGGTTCATTGAGTACATGCCCTTTAATGAGGAGATCGGCCAGGACTATTTTGTATCTTGCTCTGAGATGAGGAGAAGGATCGAGGGTCTTGGTGAATTCGAGGAGATTCTCTCCCCTCCGGGGGCTGGCCCGGCTAGATATTTAAAGCTCAAGGGAGCGCTGGGGACTCTCGGTTTCATCAGTCCAATGAGTGGTCATTTCTGTTCCCGGTGTAACAGACTCCGCCTGACCGCGGACGGGAAGCTCAGAACCTGTCTTTTCTCCGATGAGGAGGTCGACGTCCGTGGGGTTCTCAGAAGGGGGGCTGGTGAGGGGGAAGTGGTGAAGTTGATCGGGGAAACCCTGGCCAAGAAACCAAGGGACCGTTTTTCTGCTCGGAGGAAATTTCAACGGAGGATGTTTCAGATTGGAGGTTGAGATATGTCGGATATCGGATATCGGATGTCGGATGGAGGAAGAAACCCAGATACCGAGCTCACGCACTTCGATGAGCGGGGCGGGGCGAGGATGGTCGATGTGAGCGGGAAGGAGCCCACCCATCGGGAAGCGGTCGCCAGGGCGATCGTCAAGATGAAATCTCAGACATTGGAGATGATCAAAAGCGGCGGGGTAAAGAAGGGAGACGTGCTTGCCGTGGCCCAGGTGGCGGGAGTGATGGCTGCCAAGAAGGCTTCTGAGCTCATTCCCATGTGTCATCCCATCGGCATCTCCGGAGTAAACATCAATTTCAGTCTGGATGAGGAAGAGTCGAACATCGAGATTGAAGCCGCTGTCAAAACCATGGATAGAACCGGTGTTGAGATGGAGGCACTCGTTGCCTCCTCCATCGCTGCTTTGACCATCTACGATATGTGCAAATCGGTCGACAGGGGAATGACCATAGCCGAGGTTCAGTTGGTGCGGAAGAGCGGCGGAAAGAGTGGCGAGTTCGTTCGCGAATGATTGGTGATTTAGGATGAAATTGATTGGAAAAGGTAGCCGGGGAGATGAGGTAGTTGATGTTCAGAGAAAGCTAGCCACGCTGGGCTACAGTCTGGGCTTGGCGGATGTGGATGGCATTTTTGCGGACGAGACCGAGCACGCTGTGAAAAAGTTCCAGCGAGATCACCAGCTGCCCGTCAGCGGAGAGGTGGACGAAGGGACTTGGCGGGAGTTGGTGGAAGCGACCTACAAGCTGGGAGACCGCCCCCTCTATCTCAGAACCCCCTTCCTTCGGGGCGAAGATGTCAGCAAACTTCAGAGTTGGCTCAATGCTTTGGGGTTTAACACAGGGGCCATAGACGGCATCTTCGGGCCGGCGACGGAGAGGGCAGTGCGAGAGTTTCAGGGGAATGTCGGGCTCCCCAGCGACGGGATAGTCGGCGACTCCACCCTCGATGCTCTTCATAATCTCAGGAATATTCTGGAGTCCAATGCCCGCGTGGAGTTCCCGGAGAGGCTGACCTCATCCGTTTCACTCTTCAAGGGGAGAAATATCGCAGTCGATATCGGTCACGGCCACCTGGATCCGGGCGCCATCGGTCCCACTGGATTAAAAGAGAGCGAGGTCTGCGAGGATTTGGGTTTGCGCTTCGGGAACCTCTTGGAGTTACTGGGGGCCCATGTTCTTTATACCCGTAAGAGGGAGCAGTCCACCGAGCTTTCCGAGCGGGCTAGAATTGCCAACGATGCTCGGGTGGACATATTCGTGAGCCTTCACCTTAACGGTTCCTCAAAAACTGAGGCGGCGGGCACCAGCACTTATTACTTCGCCAGTGGGAATCGGTACTCGCGTAAAGGAAAAAGATTGGCGGAGCTCATCCAGAAGGAACTCCTCTCTTCCCTGGACAGAAAGGATAATAAGATTCGGGGTAAAAACTTCACGGTTTTGAGGACAACCAAAATGCCCGCTGTACTCGTGGAACCGGTGTTTATAACCAACCCCGAAGAGGAAAGATTGCTGAGGAAAGAGGCTTTTCGCCAGAAGATCGCCGTGGCCATCTTTGATGGAGTTCAGGGGTATCTGCGGGGGTGCGAGCGATGAAATTATTTTCCGGCACCTTTGGAGTTCGTACGGAGGCTCATATCGAGTTGGTCAATGTCACCCCCGATGTCTCGCGGCTGGTGGTGAAAAGTGGTGTGAGGGAGGGAATCGCTCTCGTTTACTCCCCCCACACCACCACGGCCTTGATTATCAACGAGAATGAGTCTCGTCTGTTGAGCGATTTGAAGGGAGCCATCAAGGATCTCGTCCCCTGGAATAAGGCCTACGAGCATAACTTGATCGACGATAATGCCCCTTCCCATGTGGTGGGAGCCTTTTTGGGGGGGAGTGTGGGGTTGCCGATCGCGCGAGGCAAAATTGAGCTGGGTACCTGGCAGAGCATCTTTTTGGTCGAACTCGATGGCCCTCGCTCAAGGGAGATCGAGGTGAAGATCGTCGGGGAGTGATCTTTGAAGGGTTCATCCACCACTTTAATCTATCATTCTCTTTATCTCGAGCATGACCCCGGCCTCGGTCACCCCGAAAGGCCCGCTCGTTTGACCGCCATTTGCGATCTGTTGGAGGATCATGGGATCTTCTCCCGAGTTGACCTGGTCAGTCCAGATGAAGCGCCAACCGAGTTAATCTCCGCGGTTCATGATCCTGGGTATGTGAGAGCCGTTGCGGAGATGGCGGCCCGCGGTGGTGGGTATCTGGATGTGGACACCGGCCTCTCCGGGGCCTCTTTCAGGGCCGCCCGGCTGGCGGTCGGGGGGGTAGTTTTGGCGGTCGAGAAAGCTCTCTCTCAGGAAAGGGGTGCTTTTTTCTGTCTGGTGAGACCGCCAGGCCATCATGCCACCTCCAACAGGGGAATGGGTTTTTGTCTCTTCAACAATTTGGCCATCGGGACGCGATATGCGCTCGATGTGTGTGGGGCGAAGAAGGTGTTCATTTTGGATTGGGATGCCCATCACGGCAATGGCATCCAGGATATCTTCTACGATACCCCCGCCGTGCTCTATCTCTCCCTCCATCAATATCCCCTCTATCCCGGTACCGGTTATCTGGACGAGGTCGGTGTTGATTCGGGTGAGGGCTTCACGGTGAATATCCCTCTTCCAGCGGGTGCGGGAGACGATATCTATCTGAAGGCCTTCGATGAGATCGTATCTCCCCTCGTCGGTCAGTTTGAGCCCGATCTGATCATGGTTGCCGCCGGCTACGATGGGCACTTTGCCGATCCATTGGCCGGGTTGAATTTGACGGTGCGGGGTTATGCGGAGATGACCAAAAGGGTGCGACGGCTTGCCCACGATTTCTGCGGAAATCGTCTCATCTTCTCCCTGGAGGGTGGCTACGATTTGGGGGCCCTTTCTCGAAGCGTCCTCGCTACCATCAGCGAACTGGCCAGTTTGGGTCTGGAAGTCGAGGATCCCCGCAAGCCCCCTCCCGGTCTCCCGATCGACGAGAGCCGGCGGATCCTGAATTCCATCAAAACCACGCAGAGGCGATATTGGAAGCTTTAGCTCAAGGATAGTATAATCAAAAGCGGTCGGCAGTCGGTGGTCGATGGTTTTGGTTGTTGGTTTTACCATAGACCATAAACTACCAACGGATCTTCGGGATGTGGCTCAGCTTGGTTAGAGCGCCGTCTTCGGGAGGCGGAGGTCGGCGGTTCAAATCCGCCCATCCCGA
>DNCG01000037.1 GCA_003491635.1 Actinomycetota bacterium | reverse complement strand
TTTCCCCGCCTGCCCGCGCCTATTATGCTGCTAGGCATTGGCGGGCAGGTAAATCCTAAACAAATCTCCACCCTCCGAAGTAGAACTTCTACGGATGACGGGCAAAATTCTAAATTCTAATTTTCAAATGTTGTTTTGAATTTTGTGCTTTGAATTTTGTGCTTGTCGTGAAGTATTCATAACTTCACGGCTTGTTTAGAATTTCGTGCTTAGTGCTTCGAGCTTCCTAATTCTTATTTCTTGCTTCTTAATTCTTAATTATGACGACTCCCCTCTGCTGCTTTCAAGATCGCTCTGGCCGCCACGATTCCAGAGGCCGAGGATTGAACCAGTCCCCTGGTTATTCCGGCTCCATCTCCGATGGCATAGAGGTTCTCAACCTCCGTCTCCAGGGTCGGCTTGAGCCTCAAGCGCGAGGAATAGAACTTAACCTCCACCCCATAGAGAAGGGTGTCCCTCGAATCGACTCCGGGAGCTATCCTTTCCATAGCCTCGATCATTTCCAGAATATCGGAAAGGTAGCGATAGGGGAAAGCAAAACTTAAATCACCGGCAGTGGCCTCGGGAAGCGTTGGTCTCACGGTGCTCTCCCGAATTCGGTCCTCCGTCGACCTCCTCCCTTGACGTAGATCGCCCAGCCGCTGAATGATGATCCCCTCCCCCAATAGATTGGCCAAACGGGCGATGTACTTCCCATAGGCAATGGGCTCATGAAACGGCTCCGTGAAGGCGGTCGACACCAACAGAGCGAAGTTTGTATTCTCGGTTTTGGCATCTCGATAGGAGTGCCCATTAACGGTGACCACATCCCCGTAGGTCTCCCTGGAAACCACCCCATAGGGGCAGACACAAAAGCTGCGTACCCGATCCTGAAAGGATCTGGAGTAGTAGACCAACTTGAACTCGTAAAGCTGCTGAGTCAGGGACTCAAGCACAGAAGCGGGGACCTCAAGACGTACCCCCAGATCCACGGCATTGGCCTGGAGAGAGAGGCCCAGTCGGCGCATCTCAGAACTCAACCATTCCGCCCCTTCCCGTCCGGGGGCAACGATGACATATTTGGCATCTATCCGTTCCCCATCTCCCGTCTCCACTCCCACAACGCGCCGATTCTCGATTAAAATACGTTCAATGGTGGTGTTCGCCCGGACGGTGACTTTCCCCTCAAAATACTCCCTCATGTTACGGAGTACTTTGTAGCAGAGATCCGTTCCAAGATGGCGGATGCGCGTGGGGATGAGGATCAAGCCAGCTTTCTCCGCTCTGCTCCTGAGCGCGGAAAAGACCCATCTATCGGGACCGTATACCTCCTTAGGAGCACCAAAGCTCAGATAGATATCGTCCACATAGTCGATGAGTTTCTCAAGCTCAATCCGGGGCACGTACTCGTCGAGCCACCCCCCTATTTCCGGGGAGAGATTGAGCTTACCATCGCTGAAAGCGCCGGCTCCCCCCCAGCCCGTGTTGATATCGGAGGGTGAATGCGTGCGAGCGTCGATATCGTTTCCCTTCTCCAGAATTAAAACGGAGAGGCCACCATTCCTCACTAGCTCAAATGCGGCAAAAATACCCGCCGGACCCGCACCGACCACAACCACATCGTAACAGGCCATCCAATCACTCACCCCAAAGAAAGACAAAAAAATGGCTCAAATGGATTTCTCTTTTATTTGAGCCGATTAAATTCTCATTCTTCAATTTCACATTCCCAAGTCAGAAGAATAATATAACCTCACCCCAAAGTCAAGGCATCGAATTGCCTCACCTTAAATGTACTCCAAATTATATCGTTGCCTCAAATAAAAAAGTACTTGAAATAGATTGGAGGTTTTGGTTGTCTCCTTAAGTTAGATCGCATTTTTGAAGATAAGGAGGCAATCATGGGACTGAGCATGAGACAGAGACAAGCGGTCACAAGAGAGCTCGCCTTGAGTTATCGAAGGGCAGGAAAAAAGAAAAGGGGAGAGATACTTACCTGGTTGTGTGAGGTGAGCAGGTACAACCGCTCCTATGCTGGCAGGGCTTTAAGGCAAAGGGCAAAACCAAAAGTGGTGGGAAGATTAAGCAAAGGGGGTTCAAGCCTTACTATAGTTGAAGATGAAAGAACGAAAGCCAAAAGGAGAGCGAAGACCAAGAAATACGGACGGGAGGTATTTCTTGCTTTGAAGAGGATTTGGGCAATCTGTGATTGTATCTGTGGTAAAAGGCTTCATCCCTTCCTTCCCGAGATTGTCCCTGTCTTGGAGAGATTCGGGGAACTAAGGATTGACGAAGAGACAAGGAAAAAGCTCCTTGAGATAAGCCCGGCAACCATCGATAGACTTCTCGCTTCAGAAAGAAGAAAGTTTCAACTTAAGGGAAGATCAACTACAAAGCCTGGAACCCTACTTAAAAACCAGATACCAGTAAGAACCTTCTCCGACTGGGACGATGAAAGACCGGGGTTTTTAGAAGTTGATCTGGTCTCTCATGATGGAGGCAACACAAAAGGGGACTTCACTCAAACTCTGGACGCAACCGACATTTCAACTACTTGGACGGAGACAAAGGCAGTTAAAAACAAGGCCCAGAAATGGGTATTTGAGGCCCTTCAAGAGATTAAAGATAAGCTTCCTTTCAAAGTTTTAGGTCTAGACTCAGATAATGGGTTTGAATTTATCAATGCTCATCTTTTGAGGTTTTGTGAAAAGGAAAAGATCACCTTTACCCGTAGTAGACCATATAGGAAAAATGATAACTGTTATGTGGAACAAAAGAACTATTCAGTGGTAAGAAGAACAGTGGGCTACTTAAGATACGATACCGAAGAGGAGCTTAAAGTGTTAAATAAGCTTTACTCTTACTTGAGAGAATACACTAACTTCTTCCAGCCAACCATGAAGTTGGTTGAGAAGACAAGGGTGGGAGCCAAGGTCAAAAAGAGATATGATCAAGCAAAAACACCTTATCAGAGAGTGTTAGAATCACCACATATTCCTGAACAGAACAAAGAGAGACTTGAACAGGAATATGCTACACTTAATCCAGCAGAACTCAAAAGAAAGATCACCAAACTGCAAAACAAACTGATAAAACTTGCTGGCTTAAAAGAGGAATTGAGAAGAGAACAACGGAAAGAAAACAAAGATTTCGAGTACATTTCTAATGAGGCAATGAATAATCACTTCGAGTACATTTTTACATGAGGCAACAAGGGCATGTACACCCCGCCTCAACTGCCCATGCCTTACCGGAACGTTTTACGTTCCCCGCACAAACTCGGCGTACGCTCTCCTCAAAGACCGAGTTATCTCCCCTGGCACTCCCTTGCCAATTTTCACGCCATCGACAAAGGCCACGGGCATTATCTCCATCACCGAGTTGGTCAGAAAAACCTCGTTCATTTTCGGAAACTGCGATTTCGTTAAAGTATGCTCGGCGTGGTCGATCCCCAAATCCCTGGCCAATCTGAGCACGAGGGAACGTGTAATGCCCTGCAACATCTCATCCCCCAGAGGAGGAGTAACCAGGCTTCTCCCAAAAACAGCAAAGACATTACTGATGGTCCCCTCCGTAACCCGGCCATCACGAATGAAGATCGCCTCCAGAGCGCCCTGCTTCTCCGCCTCCGCCTTGGCCAGAACATTGGGCAAAAAGTTGAGAGTTTTTAAGAAGGTGAGCTTGCCCCGATTATCGGGCACCGTTATAACCGAGACGCCCTTCTCGTAAAATTCATCCCCGTAGGGCAAGCCAGCGGGGATGATAAACAAGGAGGGTGTCTGTTCGTAAGCCAGGGAAAGCCCCCTCTGGCTCCTTCCCCTAGTCAAATTCACCCTCAAAACCCCGTCTCTGTAGGAGGGATTGACCTCGATGGTCAGGCGGATGGCCTCCCTCAGGCTGTCCAAGGAGGGACAATTTTTGATCTCCAAAAAGTGGGCGCCATCCAGGAGTCTCTTCAGGTGTTCCCCGAGCAGGAAAGGAATCCCATCGTACAGACGGAGGGTTTCAAAGAGACCATCTCCGTAAAGCAAACCCCTATCGAAAACGGAGACGCTCGCCTCCTCGCTGGGCACGAGCTCGCCATTCACGTAGATAATTTTTCCCATTCGACCCTCCCTTTTTGAACCCCCAAAGCCCTGAGGAGCGCCTCGGCCTTACTCAAGGACTCGAAGTACTCCCGATCCGGCTGCGAATCAAAGACCACACCCGAACCAGCTTGAATATAAGCCATTTTATCCTTGATGACAAATGTTCGAATGATGATATTCATATCCATATTGCCATTGAAACCGAAGTAACCGATGCTCCCCGTATAAGGCCCCCGTCTGACCGGCTCCAGCTCCTCTATTATCTCCATGCACCTGACCTTGGGGCAGCCCGTGATGGTCCCCCCGGGAAACATCGCCTTGGCCAAATCGAACTGATCCTTATCTCCATAAAGCTTCCCCACGACGTTGGAGACTATGTGAATGACATGAGAATATTTTTCCAAGACCATGAGCTCATTCACCCTCACCGAGCCATAGTCGCAAACCCGCCCCAGATCGTTTCTCTCCAGATCAACGAGCATTATATGCTCGGCCCTCTCCTTCTCGCTGAGAATGAGGTCGCTTGAGAGAAAATCGTCTTCCTTCAAGTTCTCGCCCCGTCTCCGCGTGCCGGCGATGGGTCGGGTCTGTGCAACTCCATCCCTCAACATTATCAGCCGTTCGGGAGAGGAAGAAACCAGTTGAAAATCGACGAAATCAAGGTAGACGGCGAAGGGAGAGGGATTTATCTCCCTCAATCTTTGATAGAGGGCAAAGGAATCTCCAGAAAAGGGGAGTTGCAGACGCTGGGAGATGTTCACCTGGTAGACATCACCGGCCCTGATGTACTCCTTTATTCTCTCCACAACTTCCCCAAAACCCTCTCGGGTGAAGTTCGACGCCCCATCCCCACCGGACACGGCGAAACCCTCGGGAAATATCGCCCTCTCATCAAGTCGCCCCAGCACCCAATCGAGCTTCTCTTTGGCCCCCTCATAAGCCCGTCGAGGTTCCTCAACCGGTTGGTTGATGGATATATAAAGCTCCCGCCGCCCGTGGTCGAAGACGAGTAAGACTAGAGGGAAAATAAAGTGGAATTCAGGCAAGGCAAGGTCATCCTGGGCCCAAGTGGGCAATCTTTCAATGTATCGGGCGATGTCATAGCTCAAAAACCCCATCGCTCCACCCCAGAAGGGGATGGGAAGATCCACCGTGGGCGGGGCATACCTTGCAGTAAGATCGCGAAGGATGGGGAAGGGGTTGCCCCTCAAAAGCGTCGTCTTTTCTCCCCCCCAAACCTTCGCGGTAAAATCCTTGAACCTCACCTCGGCGAAAGGTTGCAGGCCCAGAAAGGAATATTCGGTGAGTCGAGGGCTGCCACCCGCACTCTCCAGGAGACAAACACTCCTCCGCCGCCGGCGGGGCGATGCGCCGCGCAACTTACACAAGGCGGAGAAAGGGGTTTCGGACCCCACTTCCCTTCTGTAAACGAGGGGGGCAACCTTTCCCCTCTCGGCCAACTTCAGAAACTCCCCCCGACCCAAAATAAACATGGCATCTCACCTCCGAGGTGGGATGCCTTTTGGGCTATCCCCCGCCAACGGCGGGGTCATACCTCACGAATCTAATCGCGAATCAGAAGGGCGCGTTCTGCGACAATTTAAGCGCCTTTGGCCAGATTGACAAATTTCGTGTAGCGTTCGAGGAAGGCAAGCCTGATTGTGCCCGTGGGGCCATTTCGGTGTTTACTCACGATGATCTCGGCCATGCCCTTTTCCTCGGAGTCTCGATAATAATAGTCATCTCGGTAGATGAAAATGACCAGATCTGCATCCTGCTCTATGGCCCCTGACTCCCTCAAATCGGCTAAAAATGGCCTCTTGTCCATGCGCTGCTCGACGGCTCTTGAGAGTTGAGAAACGGCGATCACGGGCACGTTCAACTCCCGGCCCAAAATCTTCAGCGACCGCGATATCTCCGATATCTCCTGCTGGCGATTCTCGCTTCGGGTATCACCCTGCATGAGCTGGAGATAGTCCACAACTATCAAGCCCAATTTCTGCTTGGCCATCAGTCTTCTGGCCTTGGCCCTTATCTCCATGATGGCAATGTTGGGAGTATCATCTATATAAATTGGGGCCTCCGCCAGCCGTCCCACGGCATTGGAGAGCTTGGGCCAGTCCTCCTCCTTTAAGTTGCCCGTCCGCAAAGCTTGGGCATCGACTCTCGCCTCCGAACACATCAGACGCTGGGCCAGCTGCTGCCGCGACATCTCCAGACTGAATATGGCCACCGGTATTTTCTCATGAAGCCCCAGATATTCCACCACGTTCAAAGTGAACGAGGTCTTCCCCATTGAGGGACGACCAGCGACCACGATCAGATCGGAGGGGTGAAAACCGGAGGTAATTTCATCCAGGTCGGTGAAACCAGTTGGGATGCCCGTGACATGAGCTCTCTTCTCATATAACTTCTCGATCTGCTCAAAGCTCTCAGTGAGGAGGTCCTTTATGTGGACGAATTTTTCCGAAATCCTCCTCTGGGCAACACCAAAGATCAAGCTCTCGGCCTTGTCGATGACCCTTTCTACATCCTCGGAGGCCTCGTAGCCCAAGGCGGCCACCGAGGTGGCCGCCTTGATAAGTCCCCTCAAAACAGCATTTCTCTCAACGATCTCCGCATAATATTTAGCGTTAGCCGCCGTGGGAACCACGCTCATCAGCGTGTGGATGTAAGGTTTCCCCCCGACCTCCTCCAAAAAGCCCATCGTCTTGAGCTCTTCGGAAACGGTTATGGGATCGACGGGCTCGCCGCGGGCATAGAGAGAAATAACAGCCTCAAACACCCTTCTGTGAGCATCCTTGTAAAAATCATCGGCCCTCACTATCTCTGTGACAAGAGAGATAGCATCCTGGGAGATGAGCATGGAACCCAGGAGGCTCTGCTCGGCCTCAAGGTTGTGAGGGGGGATTCGCTCAAGAGAACCTATGTCCAGCTTATTTTTCTTCGGTTTTCCCGCCACCCTCATCCGATTTCGCCCCTTCGGCTATCTCCAGGTTAACCCTCGCCTCAACATCCGGATGGAGTCTGACGGCGACGGAATGGGTGCCCGCTACCTTGATGGCTTTCTCCAGAACTATTTTCTTCTTGTCCACAACGATCTTCTTCTGCTCCGCTATGGCCGCGGCTATATCCTTTGAGGTGATGGAACCGTAGAGTCGCCCATCTCGGCCAACTTTAGCGGGAATCTTCACAGTCTGCCCCTCAAGAACCCTGGCTTGGGCTTCAGCTTCCTTTTTGAGTTCCTCCTCTTTCCGCTCTAAAACCTGTCTCTTCAGCTCGAGCTGCTTTAGGTTGCCCGGCGTGGCCTCCACAGCCAGACCACGGGGAAGCAAGAAATTTCGGGCATAGCCCGGAGCAACCGTCACCACATCCCCAACCTTTCCAAGAGAGGCCACATCCTCTCTCAAAATAATCCTCACGCCACCCATCTAAGACACATACTCCCCTGGTCGCTTGATGTGCTCAACCTCTATCCTGCCCGCATACTCGGCGAGAAGACCCTCCAATTTGCCCTCGTCCTCTGGAAAGACATAAATCGCCACGGTTGCACCCTCCTTGGATGGCAAATCCACGCCCATTTCAGCGAAGGTAGCGTTGATCTTCTCGCGCAATCTCTTGACGAAAACGTTGGCTCCCTCCTGCTCCGTCTCCGGCAGGAGGGCGCTTATCTCCGCAGGATCGGTCAGGGCGGCCACATCCACTATCCGAAGTTCGGCCCTGAAGACATCCCCGAGCTTTGACATAATCTTCCTGGCTAAAGATCTCCTCTCCCCCGCCTCGGCGATCTTGAAGGTAACCACCGTAAACTTATCACCATAGCGTTTCGCCCTATCGATTTCATCCCTGAGGGCGGTGGTGAAATACCTGCAGGTATACAGACCGGTGAGCTTATCTAGCAGAATTTTCTCCTCCAGCTCTTTGATCTCCGCTCTGTACCTCTCGAAGAGCAATCCACCGGCAATACCCAAGAAGGCGAAGAAGGCCAACCGAAGGCCAACCGAAACGGCCACCGACTGGATGATCTCCGACTCCACGGAGAAGATTATCACCGCCACGTAGAGGGCTCCCGCAAGAAGGGCGGAAAGAACTCCCCCCTTCCAACCATAATAAAGAGCCCCAAATAAAATGGGGATGAATAGAAACTGAGCCGCCGCCTCGACATTCATTCCACGCATGAAGAGAATCCAGGCACTGAGAAAAGCGATGATTAAGCCAAGCAGAAGAAATAGGTAGGTGATCTTTTGATACCTGCGTCTAGGGGTTTCCAATAGAATCCCTCCCTTCTCGGTTACTCTTATTATTGTTCTTTACCCCCAGTGGAGTCAAACCCTTTTTGGGCTCCATTTGCCCCGATAGCGAGCTTGCGGTAGTCAAACCAGGTATCGAGCAATCCGAGCCAGCTCAAGCCGTAGAAAAGGAGTTGAGCAAGGAAAGCCAGGGCAGAAAGGGCTATCTTGACCCCCCGGGAGAGCCTGTATTTATCAAAGAAGAAGGTTGTGATGGAAATCCCTTGAATTAGAAAGAGAGAGATGAAAACGATGAGAAGATTCATGCCCACAAGAAAGGCCAGCCGGGAATGTTCTCCGAAAAAAGAACGAAAGAGAACCGCCGCCAGGCCAAGGATATATCCCCAGGCAAAATACCAGGGAAGTTGCCATTCTCTGAATCGAGGAAGGGAAGGAACTTGAAAACCCACCCTCTTGAGAGCCTGACTGGAGACGAGGAAGTTGAGCAGGGAAACCCAGCAGGAAAAAACGACCGCTCCGGCGGGGAGGATGAAAGGAAGAACCTTCGCCATATTCCTTACCGCCTCGAGCTGAGACTCAACCTCCTTCTGGCTCAGTCCAGCCCTCAGGTAAATCTCCTTCTGAATGGCCAAGGCTTCCTCAAATGCCCGAGCCTGCTCGGCAACTATATTTACCCCCGTTGAAAAATAGACCAGAAAGGCGAGGATCACCAGGCTCAGGATGACCGCCACAACGCCAATGGCCAGTGTCCTGGTGGCCCGGAGTCCGCTTTTGATTGCCAGGCCCTGACCCACTCCAAGCAAGAGGACGAGCAAAAAGATTGGTATGGCCTCCAGAACTCCAACGAGCACAGCGGTTAAAATTCCGGCGGTGATGGCGGTCAAAAATCCGTGCTTGAGGCCGTGTCGAACGGAGATCACAAGAATCGGAATGGGGCATATAGCCAGGGTGATGAAGGAAAACAGGGGGAAGTAGGCAACCAATAAAGAGAGGACGACCGTCAGTGCGGCGAGCTTTCCCGCTTCCACCAACGCCCGCGTATCACCAAAACCGTCTTTCACTCCCGCACCCCAAAATCTACTTGGAAGTATAGGGCAAAAGGGCCATCTTCCGCGCCCTCTTGATGGCAACCGAGAGCGTTGCCTGATGCTGAGTACAGTTACCCGTCACCCTTCGGGCCCTTATCTTTCCCTTATCCGAAATATGCCGCTTGAGAAGATTCACATCCTTATAATCGATGTAATCGATCTTCCCCTTGCAAAAGGCGCAATATTTTTTCCTGGGTTTGCGCACATAGTCAGCCATAATTACTCCTCACGCATCTAAAAGGGTATATCCTCGTCCAGATCCGTCTCCGGTGCCTCCTCTTTCGTCACTTTCTCCCCGCCAATGGCGGGGCTGACCCCCTCAGGCATCTCCTCGGGCACAACCGCACCTCCGCGACCGCCCACCCGGCCGAGGAACTGAACATTTTCGGCCACCACCTCCACGGTCGACCTCTTTTGACCATCCTGGGTCTCCCATGACCTGCTTTGAAGTCTGCCCTCTACCGCCACCGGGGCGCCCTTGCCGATGTACTCATTGCAGAGTTCGGCCAACCTACCCCAAACAACGACATTGAAATAATCGACACTGTCCGCTCGCTCCCCCTGTCTGTTTGTCCTACGCCGATTGATGGCGATCCCGAAATTGGCCACCGAGGTTCCGCTGGGAGTGAATCTTAGCTCGGGGTCTCTGGTTAAATTTCCAATCAAAACGACGCGGTTAAGACTTGCCACTCAACTCACCTCTCAGGATAACGATCAGGGATTTAGACGGACGATCATGTGCCGCAATACCTCATCGGCCAAACCCATCACCCGCTCGAGCTCGGTCAAGGTCTTTGGTTCGGCCTTGCACCTAATGACCAGGTAGTAGCCTTCAAAATGTTTAGCGATGGGATAGGCAAGCTTCCGCCTGCCCCACTTCTCGACGTTTTCCACCTTGTCCTTGTGCTTCCTTAAGAGGTTCTCTAACTTGGCGATCGCTTTCTCGATCGCCTCATCCTCCAAGGTGGGGTCGAGGATAACCATGATCTCGTAATCTCTCAAAACTTCACCTCCCCCGGATTGAACAGCCCCCGAAGAACAGACTTCCATCTATGGTGAGATAGCCAGTCGCCCACCGGTCAGAGGCAAAAAATCTCCCCTTTTTCCCTCTTGAATCTGACTTCTGACCAATGACCGCCCTTCTGGGAGCAGAAGATGACTCACACATTATAGCAACCCAATCGAGCACGAGCAAGGAAGACCTTAAAAGGGCCTAAACCAGGTATCTTCCTAAATCCCCAAAACCGACCGAACAAACAAAGAGGCCAGGTAAAACCCCTCTTTCTCGCTTTCGTGCGAAAGCGAGAAAGAGGGGATAGTTTAAGTGGATTCGCAAAATCTTCAAGAGGGTTCAAGTCAGCGAATGGATTCGAGCTTAAAATAAATTTCATCGCTCGGAAGGAATGAACATTAAATCCCCCCAAGACTTTTCTGACGCTGTCCACGAGCTCTTTTCTGCCGAAAGATTTTGGGAATCGATCACTATGCCGGGGGCGGGGAGAATCGTCGTTTATTCTTCACCCAAGTTTGTAGCTTTCCTGCGCTGTCTTATGAGGTTGATGAGCACGAGCAGGCCACCCAGGGAGATCAGTAACTTCGGCAGAACCCAGTATTGTGGTTTCATCAAAGGGAGAGCCGCTGGAATGCTCACGAAGGCTCGCAGGTAAGCTCCAACGCCGAAGTAGATGCTCTCCACGGTCAGGGCCAGGGCGGCTATGAAAAGAGCAAAGGCGATGCTCGAGCTGATTTTGGGCGGATGTTCTTTTCTCAAATCAAGCCAATTAAAGAAGAATATCCGGGCTATATATCCCCAGACGAGCAGACTTACCAGATAGTTACCCACCAAAAAGATCCCAAAAATGATGTTTTCTTCTCCCATCTACCTCTCCTCCTTTCGTTTCCCGCCGAAGGCTTCCTCGAGCGCCCCCGCCAGGGTGATGGATTTTGGTGTCCCGGTGAGTATGCCCTCCCTGCCCTCGAATTTTGCTTCTATACTCACACCTTTATCGGTTATCTCAAACTCCCTGATGTCCTTGGCGTGATCCGACCCTCTCATCTTAAGAACAAGAAGGGCTCGCCTCAATTGGGACTCTATCTCCACATACCTCAAACCGATGATGTTATCGACGATGTAGAACAGGGAAGACGTCTTCTCCTCCCCAAATAGCTTTGGAACCTCACAGGTGAGAATGGAGGTAAGCTCGGCCCTTTTAACGCCATTTATCAAGGAGTTGTAGGCCTTCCTCAACTCAGCCCGATCCTCGGTCATGAACTGAAAGTAGGTGACCGGATCGATGAGTATCCTCTTTGCTCCCATCTCCGCAGTCAACTCATCGATGAGTCCCATCTCTTTCTCCAGCTCCGTCTTGAAGACCTCGGGGGAGGTGAAGATGACCTTGAGGAGTCCTTCCTCCTCGTACTTCTTGAAATCCCAGCCAAAGCTTAAAGCATCCCTGTATATTATCTCCGGGAAGTGCTCGAAGGTGACCACTATCCCCGGCTCTTTCTTCTCCACTCCGGCCACGATGAACTGCATCCCGAAGGTTGTCTTTCCCGTCCCCGGGGCACCAGTGATCAGGGTGGCACTGCCCTCATAAAGGCCACCGTGGGTCATCTCATCCAAACTGGGTATTCCCGTGGATAGCCTCTTCATGCTATCCGTCCCCCCTTCTTCTGAAGGAACTCAGTTAAAATCATCATTCTGTTTATCTTGGAGTCAAGGGCCTTAACGAAGTTGTCGATGCGCTTTTTTAGTTGAGGATTCGGGGAATAAAAATAAATCACCTTCTTGGTTCTCTTATCGGGGTCAAGGACACCTTTTTTAGCCAGGTCTTCGAGGACGGGGGCCATATCCTCTTCCCTCCGGCCCAAACGTCTGGCTATGCCGGCAGCGTCATCCCTGGTTCCCGGATTTCTGGCGAAGAAGGCGATTAAATCCCAATGGATGAAAGAGTTGATATAACCATCTATGAACTCTTTGAGCTCTTTGTCCAACTCGAAAGGCATATCTTCCCTCTCCCCTTTAAGTTGTTGGGAATACCATACCGTTCTACGATATCTAATCCTATATTTAATTCTACAAAAAGACAATATTTCCTTTTGCCATCAGACAATATTTCCTTTTGCTCATCAGCGGATGAACTCAACATCGGCTCCGTTGCGATCTCTCACAAGCTGGGTCTCAAACTCGACTAGGTCTTGAACCGAAAACAGATCACGTCGCCATCCTGGACGACGTATTCTTTTCCCTCGACGAGGAGATGCCCTCGATCGCGAGCGCCGTGAAACGATCCGGCCTCGATCAGGTCCTCATATCGGACGACCTCGGCCTTGATGAACCCTTTCTCCATATCGGTGTGAATCTTGCCCGCCGCCTGGGGAGCCTTCGTCCCCCTGGGAATGATCCAGGCCCGACATTCATTGGATTCGATGGTGAAGAAAGTGATCAGACC
Organism: Actinomycetota bacterium; assembly: GCA_003491635.1. GTDB lineage: Bacteria > Actinomycetota > Aquicultoria > Subteraquimicrobiales > UBA9087 > UBA9087. Next base: position 851 of record DNCG01000037.1, on the reverse strand, counting down.
CAGAAATCGATAGCTGGCGTGGGTGAGACTCTCCAGACCAGATTCGACGATTCCCATCTCCTCGCGAAACAGTTTGGCTTCCTCTTCCTCCAGCTCGGCCACCTCCGCTTCCAATTTGGCACAGATGACGATGGCCTCCGTCTCTTCCACTTCAGCTTGCTTGGCAACTGGCTCGGCGAGCGGGTTTTCCTTGCCCAAATCCTTCTCGGAGACGTTGGCGACGTAGATGAGGGGCTTCGCGGTGAGAAGATTGAGATCGGCTACGATCTCCTTTTCTTCGGTAGTCAAGTCCACATTCCGGGCGGGGATGCCCTCATTTAAAGCTCTTTCTATCCTCTCCAGGATGGCCTTCTCGTGAAGGGATTTCTTGTCACCGGCCTTGGCCTGCCGAATCACCTTGGCCAACCGCCTTTCGAGCGTCACCAGGTCAGCCAGGGCGAGCTCTATATTCACCGTCTCGATGTCATAACCGGGGTGGATTTCCCCATCCACGTGAGCGATGTTCTCATCCTCAAAACAGCGAACGACGTGAACTAAAGCATCGGCCTCGCGGATGTAGCCCAGGAACTGGTTGCCCAGCCCCTCCCCTTTGCTGGCACCGCGCACCAGCCCGGCGATGTCCACGAATTTTATGTGAGCCGGGACCACTCTCTGCGGGCGAGCAACCTCGGCTATCCTGTCAAGACGTTTGTCGGGCACATCGGCTACGCCAACGTTCTGAGAGGTTGTGGTGAAGGGATAGATATTTACCTCCGCCCCCGCCTTAGTCAGAGCATTAAAAAGAGTGGATTTCCCCACATTCGGAAGCCCAACGATCCCTACTTGCATCTAACCCCCAATTCAGTCAACCG
>DNCG01000038.1 GCA_003491635.1 Actinomycetota bacterium | reverse complement strand
CTGAATATGTCGAGAAACTCAAGTTTAGATTCTTTGATGCCAATTCGGTTGAGATCCTGCCCACGAACGATATCTCTCTCACTAACTATTACGATGATGTCACCTGTGTTGAGATAAACATTGCCGTAAGTAAGGACAAAATGCGAAAGCGATTGACCTCCAAGGTGCGGCTGAGGAACAGATAGGATTTCCTTAAAATTTGATTGAATGTTGATGAGGAAACTTTACCGGTGGTCTAAACAAATTTCGGAAGATACCGATATAGAGATTGGGTGACGATGTGAACTACAGAAGAGATTCAAGGAGTTTATTCTCTCTGCTGGGGGCCGAAAAGGGAGTGGCTTTCGCCACTGCGCTGGTCGTTCTTCTCGTTTTGTTGCTTCTGGGGACGGCCCTTCTGATCGCTGCTCGAAAGGAAGTGGGCATCTCCGTTCGAGGAAAGCAGGCAAACCAAGCCTTTCACATTGCCGACGCCGGCATCGAATATGGGTTAAACCAACTCGTCCAGAGCAATGGCGCCTGGAGAGGACCCGTTGCACAGGATCTGGCCTCGGCCGACTCCACGGAGATCATTGGGAGTTTTACCGTTGCCGCAACTCTTGATCCTGATAGCCTCGATGGGGGCTTGGCGAAGTATACCCTTGAATCCACGGGTACGGTGACGGGCTCCAACGCCATCCGCAGGTTAACTACCAAAGTTGAGCAGACCACACCGATTTGGAATTACATCCTCTTTCTTAACGATAAAACCACCACCGAATATGATTTTATCTCCTATCGACAGTCTATGGGTACTTATTATTCCGATGAAACCACGGGCAGCGTTCATTCCAACGATGACCTTTACGTTTACTCAATTGCAAACGGCTACCCGCGCTTCAACGGACAAATAACCTACGTTAACAAGTATGTTTTAGGTGGAAGTGGAACTCCTTATTACAGTCCGTCGCTTCCTGAAATGGTGGCAGCGATCCAGTTTCCTGTTCCCGATTATGTGCTTCTAAGATCTAGGGCGAGCGAAGCTGGTAACCTGGGTTCCTATTTGGGGGATGTATCGGTCAAGTTGATTGAGGGAACAAGTGCAAACAATGATGGCATGATAGAAATCGTGACCACCGGCACCCAAACGAAGGGGTTGGGATTAAAGGAAAATGTTTTGTATGTCGAGAACGGAAATGTTTATGTTCAGGGAACTCTCGATGGGCGGCTGACCATTGTTGCCAGGGGTAGTTCCGCCGGTGATGTGTATGTCGTGGACAATGTGAGATATGCGGATACGAATTTGGCCACCAGCGATGATATGTTGGGCTTGATTGCCGAGAACGATATCGAGATCTATGAACCAGGGGGGACTCCATGGGGAAAGGGTCCCCATACTGCCTGGAAGGGAAGAACGGCCGCCTACGATAAAGTTTACGTCGATGCCGTGATGTTCGCTCAGAGTGGGCATATCAGTTATCAGGGTGCGGCTTCTTGGGAAAGAGAATTGCTTTTTGTCAATGGTGCCCTCATCCAAAACAAGGATACGGCTATCATTTCTAAGGGCACTATGGGAGGAGGCGGTATGGGTGGGAAAACTGGGTATCTGAAGCGCTACAACTACGATAAAAGGCTTACCTACACCCAGCCGCCGTACTTCTTTAAGCCCGATAGTTCCCGGTACAGGATCTCCTCTTGGGGAGAAGGTTCGTAAGTTAGCACCGTGTCTGCCGACAGGTGGGAATGGATAATTAAAGGAGTTTTGTGTGTCTCTGAGAATTTAGTCTCGGAGATTTTTTTGGAAGCCGCTCTCAGCAGTGCTCAAGTTTCTCACCAGCGGTGCCGATATAATAAATAAGAGGGGATATCGATGAGAGTTTTTTTGAAGGACGAAAGGGCCTTTAGCTTGCTGGAGGTCCTGGGGGCATTAACCATCATAGCCGTTATCTTGATTCCCATCTATATAATGTTCTATGAGGGGATCCGCTATGTGGGGATGTCCAAGAACCAGAACCAGGCGGCCAGCTATGGCCAGGAGAGGGTTGAGCATATTAGGAATATGACTTACGAGAGCATTGACGAGACCAATCTGCCCGATGAGACTCGTACTCTGGGTAACATGGTGTTCACGAACCAGGTGGATGTGGTTTCTTCCCCCACCGAGGTGGAGGGGGCGGACTCCAATATCAAGAAGATAGTCGTGACCGTCTCCTGGGTCGAGAATGAGGCGACAAAAACCGTTTCTCTGGCGACTCTTCGAACCAAAAGACTGGAGGATTGAGAGGAGCCATGCTGACCTTCTTTAAAAAAGATAGGGGTTACACTCTCGTTGAATTGCTCGTGGCGGTGGGAGTTCTCTGGATGGTTCTGGGTGGGGTCTATACCCTTTTTATCGGTGGGGAAGATATTTGGGACCTGAGCGACAGGCAGATTGAGGCCCAGCGGAGCGCCAGGGTTGCGATGCTCAGGATAGCCCAGGAGCTCAGGGAGTGCTATGAGGTGACGGCTTTATCCGATTATAGTCTAACGCTTAGGGGGATACCGGTGAGCGGGGAGGTCTTGGCACCGGATACCTCCACTAATCCTCTGCGGACGTTTGGTCCGGCGGTGCACGAGCCCTGGATGGGGTGGACGGGGGCGGCGACACCGACCATCTATCGCGCCGGGATACCCCGTCCATCTATCGAATATTCCGTGGATTACACGAATGGCAAGGTTACCTTCAACTACGATGTGACCGATGAGGTTACCGCAGATTACACCCACGATGAGACGGTGACCGTCTCTCTCTCGAACGAGACTTTGACCAGGACGGACAGCACCACCAGCACCGTCCTGGCGAGATATATCACGAACAGGTCGGTACCCACTCCCGTCTTTGTCGGGGATAAGGCGCTTCCCGATACCAGATTGATCACCATCACCTTGATAGTGGACAGGGATCCGGGGAAGCGTCCGGCGGCCTACACGCTTAAGAACAAGTGCAGGTTGAGGAAGAAGTGAACTGGTGGTGCGAGATGTTTGATTGGCTGAGGCGCAGGATAGTTGAGGAGAAGGGTTATACGATGGGTTTTGCCCTGGGCGTGGCTTTGATCTTGACGATTTTGGGAGCCGCTCTTCTTGAAATGGTCAGTCACGAGATGACCATGATCAGGAAGCACGCCGAATTCACCCGCGCTTATTACCTGGCCGAGGCTGGAATAAACCACGCCCTCTGGAATCTGAACAACAATCGCTCGGGAGCGGTAGGAAGCGAGACCACCCAGACCGTCCTGGGAGCCGGTAGCTACTATACAACCTACGATTCCAATACGAGCTTGCTCACCTCGCTGGGAACTGCCGGCAGTGTGACCAGGAGGATAAGGGTCCGCACAAAACAAGAAGAGTTGCCCCTGTCGCTTCAGAGGGCTGTGACCGCCGCCAGATCGAACGAGATACCCGGCACTGACAACAATCCTGATGCTGAAGTCAATGTCTTCATGTGCAATGATACCACCGAGACAACGATGGTCGTCGTTTGCACGAATCAAGGTTCCCTAACGATTCATGGATGGGTTTTAAATATTCGGGAGACGACCACGAGCTCAAACTATCTGGGCTACGCTTATGCTCCCAATGGCGTTCGGCCAACCTCGAACAAGTATGTAGCTGGCGTAAGGGAGTACCCAATAGCACAGTGGAAGGAGAAGGAAACTTATACCCCGCTGGGACTTCCAAGCTTTCGAACCACCTCTTATGAGGCTGAGATTCGCATGGCCAGCACCATCGGGACGGCTGGAAATACAACCTGGACGGGGACTTACAATCTTACGGGAGGCGAAAAGCGCTACTTCAAGGGCAATTTGACCATCAACAATGCCACAGTGACCTGCGACAGTACCACGACTGCGGCGACGATCGTCGCCTATGGGAACATCACCATTCAGGATTCCACCATCGGCGATGCTGCTGGTGGTAAGATCAAAATCATCGCCGGGGGTGGAGATGATGACAGGCCAAGTAGAAGTGTGGATGCCTTGATCATCGAGGGGAACAACAATTCGAGGTATACCTATTTGGGCAAAAACATCGAGCTCTACAGCAACGCCCAAACTAAGGTGAATGACCACGTCTTTCGTCTCGGCGAGGGCTTGTCTAGTATCCTACTTTCCAGGTATGAACTAGAAATAGAGTCTGACTACGGCAGTGGCCCCTCGAATTACAATATCGATCTCGAGGGAGTTGTCTTCTCCCGGGAGAGAATCCGCTTTCAAACCGAGGGCGGCGGTCGCCGAATAAGGATTCGGGGGAGCATCATCGCCGGCGATCTCCAGAACCCCGATGGTCAACTCCTCTTCAGTAACATTAAGAAGCAACTATGGCTGATTTACGACAGGGGTGCCATCCCGAAGGAGGGGGTGGAGAGCGTCTTTGATGCGATATCGGGTGTGACGCTGGACTACACCACCTGGCGGGAGGGTTAACCCTAAAGTGAAGCGAAAATTTGCCAATAATAGAGGTGAAGTGGAAAAAATTGTCCGAAAAAAAGGAAAATAAGGATTTTTAACGAATAGGGTACTTAAAATTTATACGAAATTGACCATTGCCCCGCCCTAAAGGAATAGCGGAAGAACTGGATTTACCTTTGTGGTAGAATCGTTGAGACTACGATCGCGGGAGGGTTGATTTGGGCATTTTTTCATTTGGTAAAGGCTTAGTATCCATAGGTTTGGACATCGGGACGAACACCTTCCGGGTGGCTCAGCTCAAGTCCGTTTCCGGCTCGCCCACGCTCGTGAACTACGGCAGCATCAAGATCCCCGTTGGGGCTGTTGTGGAGGGCGAGGTATTGGATGTGGAGGCGGTCTCTCGTTCCCTGGCCGATCTCTGGAAGAAGATCGGCTTGAGGAATAAGGGGGTTATCATCGGGGTGGCTAATCAAAAGGTCGTCGTCCGCCTCGTCGAACTCCCCTATATGGAAAAGGACGAGCTCAAGGGAGCCATCCAGTATCAAGCTCAGGATTACATCCCCATTCCCGTGGAAGAGGCAATCCTCGATTTTCAGGTGGTTGGGGAGTTCGTGGGCGAAAATGAGGCACGCATGATGGAGGTCCTTCTGGTGGCTGCCCAGAAGGATATGATTCAGAACAATGTCATTGCCGTGGAAAATGCCGGCTTAAAAGCCGAGGTCATAGATGTTTCTTCTTTTGCCGTAATCCGATCTCTATTGGAGGCGCCTTCCGTAGTTCCCGCGGAAGGGGAGGAAGAGGCAATCGCCTTAATCAATATCGGGGCGGGAATTACCAACATTGTCGTCGTCGAGAAGGGCATCCCCCGCTTCACCCGAGTTACTTCTCTAGCTGGAAACACTTTCACCCGGGCTTTAGAGGAATCTCTGAGCATATCTTTCGATGAGGCAGAGGAGTTGAAGGTGACGGCTGGATTATCTTCTCTTCAAGAAAAGGACAAAAAGAGGGGAAAGAAATCGACCAAGCAGGCAGAGCGGATCAAGGCTGCTCAAGAAACTTTGGGGAGTGAGGTTGGTAAGTTTGTGGCCGAGATTCGTCGGTCATTTGATTACTACTTAAGTCAGCGGTCCCAGGTCAAGGGCATTCGGAGGGTTATACTAAGTGGCGGAGGTGCCAGGATGAGCAACCTGACTTCCCATCTTGAGTCTGGCCTACAGACAACGGTGGAGTTGGGGCATCCCCTTCAAAAAGTTCAGGTGGCCCCCGGGCTTTCAAGAGAGGAATTAGAGCAGGAGGAGCTTTCCTTGGCCATTTGCATCGGTCTTGCTTTGCGGAGGTTTGAAGAATGATCGGTATAAATCTGCTTCCTCCGGAAATTTGCGAGAAAAGAAGGGCCGAGAAAGCACTCTTCTATATGATCATTGGAGTAGTGACACTGGTGATCATTCTGACCGGCATTTATGGTTATTATTCCTGGTTGGTGGGTCTGGAGGAGCGACAGCTGGTCAGCATCCAGGTGGAGACCCAGAAGCTCAGCGAGGTGGTAAAGGAGTACGAAATATACGAGAAGAAAAAGGGTGAGCTTCAAACGAGAAAGGAAATTGTGGACAAGGCCATGGCCGGCGAGGTGCCCTGGCACAAGATTTTGAATGGAATCAGCATGGTCATTCCCAGCGATGTTTGGTTGATCTCCTTCAGCGGTAGCGAGGACGGTTTGACCCTGTCTGGTTTTGCCATAGATTATGCCTTTGACAAACCTGATTTTGGGCACAAGCCGGTTGCCAAATGGATGGTGCGTTTGGGAGAGGTGAAGGGGATCGTCGACATTTGGCTTACCAGCTCTTCCAAAAGTGAGGTTGAAGGACAGCCGGCGATACAGTTTGGGACGACCACCAAGCTAAGTGTTGATGAGATTGCCCCTGCAACTGCCCCGCCGGCAAAGACTACAGGGGAGTAAAGGACGGATGAACTTAAAAAATCTCACTTTTAAACAGCGCATCATACTCGTGGTTGGGGTTACGCTCCTCGTCGTAGTCCTTTTCGGGGTTTTTGTTCTGCGGCCGAAGATTAACCAAGTGGGCCAACTTCGAGCTCAGCAGCGAGAAGGGGGGAAGAAGCTGGAAGCGGCGAAGCTTAATTTGGCTCGTCTTCAGGCCATTAAGGCAGAGGCGATGGAGATAGAAAAGGAGCGGCTAAAGCTTAACCAGAGGTTTCCTGAGGACCCGGATCTCCCCTCCCTTTTGATAACCCTGCAGGATACGGCGAATGAGGCTGGAATTGATTTTATCTCCATCTCTCCCGGGGAGCTGGCTCCCCAAGAGGGTTATTCGGAATTGTCACTGGGTATATCGATCTCCGGGACATTCTTTGATGTAGTCGATTTTCTGTATCGGCTGGAGGGTCTCAGCCGCGAGGTACGGGTGGATAGCGTCGATATCGGTGTCTCGGACTATCCTGAACTGTCCGCATCCATAAGTGCTAAGGCGTTTACAGTGGGTGGGGCGTCACAGGTGTCACAGCCGGCTCAAAGTCAACCTCCGGCCGAGGGTGGGGGAACCGGGGCGGGAGGAGCTGAGACTCCGCCTGGTACATAGGAGGCAAGATGGCAATAGAAGTAAAGAATATCTCCGTGGCTAAGATCAAGGAGTTTTTGGAAACGCCAAAGGGCAAGAGAGTTACCTTGATTGTTGTAGCAACTCTGGTGGTGTTCGTGCTTGGCATGGGGTTTTTGTTCTTTTTCCTTTTAGGTAGGGCCCCGCAGGTTCCCGAGAGAGCGGTTCAGCCACCTCCCAAAGCTGAAGAAGCTGCTCCCGAGGAGGCGGCGGAGACGACCGTTCCCGCGCCGGCCGAGGGTTATGAGATATATGAGTACAAGGATCCCTTCAAACCCTTGATTACTGCACCAACCACGGAGACCGTCGCCGAACCGACCACTCCCACCGCTGGGCCCGTTCCCCTTGCGCTGGACGATATTTTCGTGGAGGATGGTGTGACATATGCCTCTATCAGGTACGGGGATGCGGTGTATAAGGTCACGGAGGGCGATAGGGTGAACGAATCACCTTATCAGGTGCTCTCCATCGGCACGGATAGTGTTGTCCTTTTGTATGGAGATGATAGAATTACACTTAGGCTTGGTGAGGAGATATTGAAGTAGGTTCAACTTCCAAGGCTTGGCAGGTGAAACGGCACTCCTCACGGGTGCCGTTTCTTTATTTCTTTTTGGATTTTGCTGTGTCATTTTTCATTTTGCATTCTTCATTCTACATATTGGGAGTGTTGGGAGGCGAAGATGCTTAGATTTTTAACGGCGGGGGAGTCCCACGGACCAGCGTTGGTGATCATTGTGGAAGGGCTACCCTGCGGGGTCGAGGTTTCCAAAAAGAGGATCGATTCGGAGCTGGCCAGGCGTCAACTTGGGGTGGGGCGAGGCGAGCGGATGAGAATAGAGAAAGACAGCGTGGAAATCCTAAGCGGGGTGCGCTTTGGGAAGTCACTCGGCAGCCCCATAGCCATGTTGATCAGGAACAGAGATTGGGCGAACTGGTCTAAGACAATGGCTCTCGAGGGCGCTCAAGAGGTCGAGGCCATAACTCAACCGAGGCCCGGGCATGCCGATCTGGCGGGAGTTTTTAAGACTGGCCAAAAGGATATTCGCAATATCCTGGAGCGCGCCAGCGCGCGGGAGACGGCCGCCCGAGTGGCCGTTGGAGCGTTGGCTAAAACTCTTCTCTCAGGGTTTGACATCTTCATTTTGAGTCATGTCGTCCGGATTGGGGCTTGCGAGGCGAATATCGCTTTTACCCCAAAGCCCGAGGATCTAAAAAAGATAGATGCCTCACCGGTCAGGTGCATCGATGAAAAGACCAGCGACGCAATGGTGAAGGAGATAAGGAAGGCGGTTGAGGATGAGGATTCCCTTGGGGGAGTCTTTGAGGTTCTGGCCTACGGGGTTCCACCGGGTTTGGGGAGTTACACCTCCTGGAATAGGAGACTGGATGGGTGCATAGCCAGGGCCCTGATGAGCATCCCGGCGATAAAGGGAGTGGAAATAGGGGACGGTTTCGAGTTGGCCGGGATGAGGGGCTCGGTTTCTCACGATGAGATATTTTATACACCATCGAAGGGATTTCATCGAGAGACGAACAGGGCCGGTGGTATCGAGGGTGGAATGAGCAATGGAGAGACAATAGTGGTTCGGGCTGCAATGAAACCGATTCCCACTTTAGGGAAGCCCTTGAGGACCGTTGACATTGTTACCAAAGAGCAGGTCTTTGCCTTCAAGGAGCGCGCGGATGTGTGCGCTGTCCCCAGCGCGGCGGTGGTGGGAGAGTCCATGCTGGCTATCGAGATAGCCTCCGCAGTGCTGGAGAAGTTTGGTGGAGATAGTCTAGATGAACTCATGCACAACTACCAGGGCTATATCGAAACCTTGAAGGGATGATAGTTACCAAATGATAGCATTTTTGCGGAAAGGTGAATGGGCGTGCGAAACGTCGTGCTCATAGGCTTCATGGGTTCGGGCAAGAGTAGCGTGGGGCGAAGACTGGCTGAGGAACTGGGCTTAAGTTTTGTGGATACCGATTCCTTAATTGAGGAGAGAACACACAAGCGCATCGAGGAGATTTTCCGGGATCAAGGTGAGGAGGTTTTTCGTGCCCTTGAAGCTCAGACGGTGGCTGAGGTTTCTGGCCGAGGCGGCCAGGTGATCGCCTGTGGTGGAGGGGCAGTTTTAAATCCCAGAAATGTCGGAGTTCTTAAGAGAAAGGGATTTCTGATCTACCTCAAGGCCTCTATACCTGCCATTTACGAACGGGTCAAGGAATCTACGGAAAGACCCCTCCTCGACGTTTTGGAGCCGAAGGCTGAAATTGAAAGACTTTTGGCTTTGAGGGAA
>DNCG01000025.1:427-6811 GCA_003491635.1 Actinomycetota bacterium | reverse complement strand
CAACTCCTAACTCCCGACTCCCGACTAACAGACTCCCCACTCCCCGCCTGCCATCACCTGCCCACTAGTGCCTGCTATGGCAGGCGGGCCTTACTCAGGCATGGCGGGCAGGCTGACTTTTTATAGCTCCCTCAAAACTCCTCTAACTAGCTTTTTGAGCTTACCACTGGCTGTCTCGGCCACCTTCGCCACTTCCTCATGCGATACCCTTTGTCTCCCACTCAGCATATTGGTAATACAGGAGATCCCTAGCACCTTAATCCCGGCGTGACTTGCCTCGGTGACCTCCGGTACAGTCGACATCCCCACGACATCCGCACCGATGAGGGAAAGAAACTTAACTTCCGCTGGGGTCTCGTAGGTCGGCCCGATCACAGCAGCATAGACACCCTCCGAAAGCTCTATCTTCTCCTTCCTGGCCACTTTCAGAGTAATATCCCTCAGTTGCTCATCATAGACCTCAGACATATCCAAAAATCTGGGTCCGAGTTCCGGATCGTTGGGACCGATGAGGGGATTGGTCCCCATGAGATTGATGTGATCGATTATGAGCATCAACTCCCCGATCTTAAGCTTCGGATTAAGACCACCCGCCGAGTTGGTGATGATGAGTCTCTCAACCCCCAATGACTTGAGAATCCTGATGGGAAAGGTTACACCTTTCATGGTGTAACCCTCATAACAGTGAAAACGCCCCTGCAGCACGACAACCTTCTTACCTTCAAGAAAGCCGACGATCAAATTCCCAGGGTGTCCAGGAACGGTGGGGATGGGAAGATGAGGAATGCCCCCGTAAGGGACAACCGTCCCTTCCTCTACATCATCGGCGAGAGACCCCAGACCAGACCCCAAAACTATACCAATCTTCGGGTTTATGTCCCGCCGTTCTCGAATAAAACGGGTGGCTTCTCTGATCTGCTCCCTGAACTGCTCAACCGGATCCATTCATCCTCACTCCTTCAGACAATCTCCTCTTTAAAACACTTATCCTCTCCACCGGTGAAGGATTGACCCCGTTAAGTGCGGCTAGATAAAAACTAACGAAATCTCCCAGGTAAATAAGGGAAAAAGTTCTAGCCAGCCTCGATTTTCCTTCGCTCCAGACCTCACGCACTCCACTAAAGTGATCCTCAATCAGTGACCTGGTGATCTTCACCCTCTTTTTAACCCTCTCCGACTCCTCGGCATCCCTAAGAAGGAGTAGAAGAAAATGACCGGTGATATCCCTCAAAAGTTCCCAGCCCACCGTCTCGTTGTGATTCAGTTCGGGGAAAACATTCCAGAAAGCTGGCACCTTGCTGTTCTCATTAAACTGGCACTTCCAGCGAAGAGCGGCAACGGCGGTGGGTCCATCCGAGCCATAGACCACCGGAACCTTTCCACAAAGACAATTTGCCAGCCTCTTGGCCTCATTCTGGTTCAACGGTTTATGTAAGGAAAAGTTCCTCGCCCTCTCATCCAGGATAGCCAATGTCTCCTGGATATCTTGATCCTTATCGCCAATGAGAGCCATTCTCTCCAAAACTACCAGGATGGGGAGGGAAAGATAGCCCAAAGCTGCTCGCGGTTGCAATCCTTTAGGAATCTTGACGATTGGTAAACCACGTTCCTCGGCCTTATTCTCCAATAATCCACCGGTGGTAATGGAGATTACAGGACAACCTCGCTCAACCGCCTGGTCGAAACCGCTCAAAGTTTCCTCAGTATTGCCAGAATAACTAACGGCGAGGCAAAGGGTCTTGTCGTCCACGAATCTGGGGAGGAGATATCCCTTGTTCACCAGAAGGGGAATCCTCAACTCGTCTTCGAGAAGAACCTTGACGATGTCGCCCCCGATGCCCGATCCGCCCATCCCGAGAACCACAATCGATCTCATATCGGAAGGAATATCAAAGGATAAACAGCGAGCAAGATCGACCGCCTCCTGACACTGAAGGGGGAAGTCTTCGATTACCTTGAGCATACCATCCTCATCAATTTCCTCGATCGCTTTAAGATCATCTAGGTCAACGGCGCTCATCCACCATCGCCCCCCTCTTAGTCTTCCGAGGAATGTTCTTTACGTTCCCTGCCTGCCCTGTCTGCCGACAGGCACGGCGGCAGGCAGGGCGAGCAGCAGCCGAAACTATCTCCTGGCCCTTTTTGAGCAACAGAGAAACTTTCTGAGGGCTATCCGCCTCGGCATAGATACGAACTACCGCCTCCGTCCCGGAAGGCCTTATCATCAACCAACTCCCATCATCCAGGCAGAATTTATAACCATCAACAGCGTTGACCGCCACAACTTTTGAGCCCACCAACTCGGTGGACTCAAAAGCCTCAAGACGAGCAGATATGCTTTCTCTGGAAGACGGGCCTATATCTATATCCATCCGGTCGTAATAGAAATAGCCCAACCTCCTCATCAGGTCATCAACGAGTTCCCCAAGAGTCTTCTGATGCATCGCCATCATCTCGACCAGCAACAATCCAACTAGAATCCCATCCCTCTCCGGGATGTGATTCTTTATCCCTACTCCTCCACTCTCTTCTCCCCCAATGAGAACGTCGCCGGAGAGAATATGCTCGCAGATGTATTTGAAGCCGACGGGGGTCTCGAAGAGCTTTAAGCCATATTTTTGAGTGAGTAAGTCAATCATCCGTGTGCCGGAAACCGTCTTGACCACATCGCCCCGCCATCCTCGACAACCGACTAAATGTTCCAAAAGAAGAGCAAAGATTTGATGAGAGTTGATGAAATCACCGCGAGCGTCGATGGCTCCGATCCTGTCCGCGTCCCCATCCATAGCCAGGCCAACATCAAAATTCCCCTTCGCAACTTTATCCCGGAGCGCACCCAAATTTTCGGAGATTGGTTCGGGGTTCACCCCCCCAAAAGATGGATTAATTTCGTTGTGAATCTCCTCCACGTAACATCCCAGGCGAGAAAGAGCCTCACTCAAATAACCCTGCCCCGCTCCATACATGGGATCGACGACCACTTTGAGTCGGGAGAATGAATCCTTGTTGAGGAGGTTAAAGATGTGGGGGAGATAAGCTTCTTTGGGATCAAAAAAATGCAGGCGACCGCTTCCCACAGCCTTCTCCAAAGAAATCATCGAGGGTCTTTTGTCCCGAGCCAAATTTTTCCGATAGTGTTGCTCTATTCTCTCGGTTATGTCCGGAGTGGCCGAGCCACCGTAAGAAGCTTTGAACTTAAAACCGTTGTAGTGCGGGGGATTGTGGCTCGCGGTGATGAGGATGGCCCCATCGGCCTCTTTGTCGACGACAGAGAGGGAAACCGCAGGAGTGGGGGCAAAGCTCTCCGTCAAGAACACTTCAATACCATTGGCGGCCGCCACCAGGGCGGCTTGCTGCGCAAACTCAGCGGAGAGGAATCTCGTATCGTAACCCACCACCAACCTCGGTCTTCCTCCTCGAGGCCGGAGGCCCCCCGGGGCCGAGGCCACCGACGATCGGCAACTAGCTTTAACATGGTCGCTGACGGCTTGAGCAACCCGTCTCACATTTTCAAAGCTAAATCCATCGGCAATTATATCTCGCCAGCCATCGGTACCAAATTTAATCATTTTTAGACCCGCTCTCGCCAGTGGTTCAGCAAATCCTCGAGGGTCTTCTCGAAAGGTATTTTGGGCTCCCAACCGGTAGCCTTGCTGAACTTGGAATGATCACCGACGAGAATCTGGACATCGGAAGGGCGCATTCGAGCCGGATCCCGTTTTATCTCCACATCAACCCCACTGAATTTCAGCAAGGTATTGAGCATCTCCCTTATCTTTGTACCTTTTCCGGAGGCTATGTTGTAAACCTCACCTGGCTCACATTTCTCCAGCGAAAGCCAGTAACCCCTGACGGTATCACGCACATCGGTAAAATCCCTGATGGCATCGAGATTTCCCACCTTGATGACCGGCTCCTTTTCCCCTTTCTCGATCTCAGCAATCTGCTTGGCAAAGTTCGAGGTCACAAAGACCTCTCCTCTTCTCGGTCCCTCATGATTGAAAGCCCTGGTCCGAACGATGAACATATCATAGCTCTCGTGATACTGATACCCCAACAAATCCTGGGTAACTTTGCTTACTGCATAGGGGCTGAGGGGTCGCAGAGGATTCGTCTCCTTTATAGGGATCTCACCCTCATAAACCATACCGTACTCCTCCGAAGAACAGGCAAGCTGAATTCGAGTCGCCAGATTGAGCTCCCTGACGGCCTCAAAGATATTTACCTGGCCAACGATGTTCGTTATCAACGTCTCAGTGGGCGCATGCCAGGATGTCGGCACAAACGACTGCGCGGCAAGATGGAATATCAGATCCGGCTTGACCTTCTCCAAAACCTTCAAAACGGAGGTCGCATCCCTGATATCGCACTCCATCAACTGGACCTTGTTCTTGATGTGATCGATATTCTCCGTACGGCTCCGCCATCGGATCGTCCCAAAAACCTCAATATCCCCGCGATTCAAACAATACTCAGCCAGGTGGCTTCCCGCAAAACCAGAAATGCCGGTGATCAATGCCCTCAACTCAATGCCTCCTTTAAAACCTGATCTTACCCTTCTCTATCTCTGTATCAGGCCAGACTTTCATGCCTCTCTTCAGATGATTCTCATCGCCAACCTTCATATTATCTCCCAAAACCACCATCTCCTCGACATGGACCTTCTTGCCCAATTTTAGCCCTCTACCGAGGATGCTGTTTTTAACCACCGATCCCTCGCCGATACGGCAACCGTCGAGGAGCACACATCCCTCAAGAACCGTCCCTGAACTGATGCGGCAATTATTGCCTATAGTGGTGTGACTGAAGATGGTGGCATGGGATTCAATCACGGCATTTTCCCCTATCACCGTGGGACCGAAGATGGTTCCCTCGGGTGATATCTTCGCCCTCTTGCCCACCCAGACTCGAGACTTTGCCTGTTTGTCGGCGGACATGATCTCTTGAGCGATGAATTCCAGAGAGACCTTGCCTTCCAGAATATCTTTGTGGGCAAGGAGGTACTTCTCCGGCGTTCCAATATCCAACCAATAAGCGCTGGAGTGGAAACCGAAGACACGCTCCCGATTCTCCAAAAGGGCGGGAAAGAGACCGCGTTCGAAGGAGTAGTTCTCACCCCCAGGAACATACCTCAAAACCTCTGGTTCAATGACATAAGTCCCGGCATTGATCAGATCGGTGGTCACCTCATCCCAGCTCGGTTTCTCCAAAAACTCAAGGACCCGACCGGAGTTATCCAGCGGAACGAGCCCATAAATCGTGGGGTCCTCAACGGGTGTAAGAGTGATGGTCACCGCCGCCTTCTTGGCGCGGTGATACTCCAGGAGCTGGCCAATGTTTAAATTAGTCAGGATATCTCCATTGAAAACGATGAAGGTCTCTCCACCCAAGAGAGACTCCACATTCTTGACGGCTCCACAGGTACCCAGAAGTTTATCCTCAACAACGTATGTCAACTTCACCCCCAAGTGCCCCCCGTCGTTGAAACACGACTCAAAAATGTCCGAGATATACCCCACGCTCAGGATGATGTCACAAATGTCGTGCTCCTTGAGTAGCCTGATGATGTACTCAATGAAGGGGATATTGACCAGGGGCAACATTGGTTTTGGGGTCGTGCAGGTGAGAGGCCTCAACCTCGTTCCCTCTCCCCCCACAAGTATAACGGCTTTCAACTCATCAACCCCCCTCGAATTTTGCCCCGCCGTCGGCGGGGCAATAATTTACTTTATCATATCCGGAACTCATTTCGAAACCCTTCTTTAGAACGTAAACCGTTCTTTAGTGATCCTGTATCGATCTTCCGCCCAGCTTGCTCAGCATCTCCCCCAGTTTATCCTCGTATCGGAGCAGAGCAGCTGAGACCAGACCACCCAATATGGCCCCGGCCACCACATCGGCGGGGTAATGAGCCCCAATGTAGACCCGGGAGAACCCCACCAACAGAGCAAAAACAACCAGCCAAATCTTCCAGCAGGGGAACTTTCTCCACAGGACCGTGGCAGCTGCGAAGACCCGAGCCGTGTGGCCGGATGGGAAGGCATATCTTGCGAAAGGAATGGATATCTCCGGCAATGGTTTTCTGACGAGGGAAACGGGAGGAGGCCGGTGTATGACCACTTTCCCCAACAAGACAATGCCCTCGGCGATGCTCACCGCCACAAGCATCATGGCCATTACCCACCATAATCCCTTGGGAGACGATATCTTTACCCTCCTCAGTAAAATAAACAGGTAAAAAAGGATACCGACAATGATTAGATCACCCAGATTTGTGATGAACTCAAAGATCCAAAAAAGCGAGGGGGAATGAAGGGTCGCATTGATGAAATCAAACAACGCCTTATCCAGTTCGACCAAGTAAGCTAATATGCGCCCCACCCC
>DNCG01000025.1:0-243 GCA_003491635.1 Actinomycetota bacterium | reverse complement strand
TCATCCCTCGCCGCAAAAACCTAGGTCTCCGACCCCGGAAGGTCTACAACCTGAGAGGAGACCAGAAAAACAAAAGTTAAAGGACGAAAGCAAAACCGCACCCCAAAGGCCTCTTTCTCGCTTTCGCACGAAAGTGAGCAGATTTTTCATAGTTTGGCTCGGCCTTAAGTCGCCTGCCCCATTCTCTCCTCGAAGAAATCTATCGTTTTGTCCAGTCCACTCACTAAGTCGGTTTGGGCGCTC
>DNCG01000070.1:3488-3720 GCA_003491635.1 Actinomycetota bacterium | reverse complement strand
GGGTTTTCCCCAAACCAACCCCTCCGTAGATGAAGAGGGGATTGTAGGCAAGTGATGGTTTTTCTGCTACCGCCAAGGCGGCGGCGTGGGCGAATCTGTTGCTGCTTCCTATGACAAAAGAATCGAAGGTATACTTCGGATGCAGGCGGCCAGCGGCTGGAGCCACTTGCTCTACGGGAGGGGCAATCTTTGAGGGCTCCCTTAGGGGTTCTTCTAAAGCAACCTCTTTCGC
>DNCG01000070.1:0-3333 GCA_003491635.1 Actinomycetota bacterium | reverse complement strand
CGACGGTGAACTTCACGCCCACCTCCTTCCCCGCCGCCTGGGAGAGGGCCTGTTTTAAGAGGACTGCATAGCGCGACTCCAACCACTCCTTAGCGAAGGAATTTGGCGTGGAGACGATCAGGGTTCCCTCATATAGGGCCACGGGGGAGGTGTTTTCAAACCATGTTTTAAATGTTGGGGTGTTAAGCTGGTCCCTGATTATACCCAGGGCCTTTTCCCAGATAAGATGGGCTTGATCCTGCATTTTTCACATCCTCCCGACCTAAGAGGTTAAGATAACATCGAGACATTTCACTCCCAGGGAGGTTAGGCCTCTTCTCCCTCGATCACCCAGCTCAACTAGTCCCTCTTTTTCCAGGCGGAGTAAATCTCGATACGCTGTGCTCAGGCTCACATCCAGCTCGTCGGCGACCTTGGAGGGGCCAACCGCTCCTAGTTCGGTGACGAGAAATAGAACCCTCTTCTGGCGGCTACTTAGCTTAAACCGAGGAACTTCATGGGGAGCTGGCCCCGCGCTCTCAGCCACCGCCCCTCCTTGATGGCTTTCTTTGCGCCCAGGAACGCTGAGGGTAATCACGGTTCCCCTTTCCAGGTTGTCTTCAATGATCACATTCCCCTTGGCGCAGACCAGAGCCTCCCGAACAATTGGCAGACCCGAGCCCACCCCCCGTATTATCTTTTTCATCCCCTGAGTGGCCGTGGTGAAGCCGGGCTGAAGGGTCTTTTCCTTGTCTTTAATCCCTGGACCCTGATCGGAGATGCGGATGGTGTTGCCGTTGTCCAGGATGGTTATCACCGCCTCGCGGAAGTAGGCGTGGATGAGGTTTTCCACAATTTCCCGGATGACGGTGAAGGGGATGCTTCCTCCCTTCTCTTGGGAGAGCTGATAGGTCTTCGTGGCTAGCAGGTTGATAAACTCTTCGTAGTCCTGTGCGGACAGCTCGACCACCCGTGGAGCGGAGGCAAGGGAGTCATAGACGGCTATCCTCGCCGGAGGAGGCTTGCCCCCAGTGCAGTCAACCAGCTCCGCAGGCGAGATTCTCCCGTGGTCTTGGGCGGTGGCCTTTTCCTCAAGCACCTTTCGCAGAAAGTCCTTCATGGCCTTTTCCGATAAAATCGAAATCACCCTTCCTCCACAAAGATATTAACAGCTTGCGGAGAGGCGTCTCCTCGGCGATCGAGCTAATTCTTCAAGGAAGGTGAATGCGCCCCCGCTTGTTTGGCGGCGAAACCGCCTGTCCGTGAACGCCGTTGCGCTGCGCCGACAGAGTTTTATCCACAAAACTTTCCACACTTGTGGAAAAAGAGGGGAAAGAGCCACTGCCTTTGCGCAACACCATGGCGCCGACGTGATCCCTTCTGAAATACGAGCCTTCACGGGTTTTCAAGGCGAACAAAAAATAAAAACCAAGGGTTCTTTGGTGGATGCTTTGTTTTGAAAGACCCTGGCTGCCCGTTCAAAAGTTCGTGTTGCGATTCGTGGGGCGACTTACGTACCAATATTGCTGGAAAAAGAAACGCGCGCCGCTCAGACGCGGGGGAGCAGAAGCAAACTGAATTATAGCAGAGGGACCCCTCCCCAGCAATACAAAAATGGGCAACTTTTGGGTTAATTTTTGGGAGACGGACACCGTGATGCGATTTCCCAAAAGCCCCCAGGCCACGTTTTCCTTGACACCCCTTCGAGCCCCAAGCTATAATTAGGCCTGTTTTTGGGAGGGAGAAGGGCGTGAAGAGAACATACCAGCCCAGCACGATAAGACGGAAGAGAACTCACGGGTTTCGGGCCAGAATGAGCACGAAGGCCGGAAGGAAAATACTGGCTAATCGGCGAAGAAAGCAAAGAAAGAGACTCTCGGGCTGACTTCCCCTGGAGGTTTTATGCGGAAGAACTCTAGTCTCACCTCCCCCCATGACTTTCACGAGGTTTTCCAGCGAGGGCTGGTCGCTTCCAACAGGTACCTTGTGCTGCGGTATCTCAAGAAAGAAAATTCTGAAGACGGAAACCGCGCGGGGTTTTCCGTGAGCGCTAACCTGGGCTCGGCCGTCGACCGGAATAGGACAAAGCGCTTGCTCAGGGAGGCGTATAGGAAGAATGAGGGAAGCCTCAAAAAGGGCTACGATCTCGTGTTCATTGCGAGGAAGCCCCTAAAGGGGAGAACGTATAGAGAAGCGGAGGAAGCGCTTTTGAGCATTTTCGCAAAGGCTGCTTTGAGCAAGGGGAAGCGATGAGGGACATTGTCCTTTGGTTAATCGGGGAGTATAGGCGATATCTCTCTCCACTCTTGCTCCCCAGGTGCCGCTTTTACCCGAGTTGCTCACGCTATGCAATGGAGGCATTGGAGAGACATGGGACTTTTAGGGGTGGTTACCTGGCCATCAGGCGCATCCTGCGCTGCCACCCCTTTTCTGAGGGCGGCTGTGATCCCGTGGAGTAGAGTCCGCCCGGGAGGGGAGAGTCAGGCTTGCAGATACTGAAACCTCTTGAAGATATCTTGATTGTCATCCTTGGATTTTTCTATGGCTATACTCACAGTTGGGGGTGGGCGATAATCCTTCTCACCGTGGCGGTAAAAATCATCTTGTTTCCCCTCACCGCCAAGCAGACGAAGGCTGCCCTCGAGATGCAGAAACTTCAACCCAAATTGAAGAAGCTACAGGAGAAGTACAAACACAACAAGGAGAAACTTCAGGAAGAAATGATGAAATTTTATCGAGAGAACAAGGTTAATCCTCTGGGGGGATGCCTTCCTCTTCTCCTGCAGCTACCAATCTTTTTTGCCCTTTTTAGGATGCTGATAGACAAAGATAAGATGGTGGTTCTGGGGGGGAAGGCGGTCAGGCTTTATGATCGGCTTGCCGAGAGCAGTTTCCTTTGGATTGGGCGACTTGGAGAGCTCAAAATTCAACTCCCCATCTTTGGGGACCGTCCGCTTGTTGCCGCGAATCTTACTGAGCCCGATCTGATTCTCGTCGGGCTCATGGCGATAAGCACCTACCTGTCAACGAAGATGATGGGCACAGATTCTCAACAGCAGAAGATGATGCTTCCCATGACCGTCTTCATGGTGTTCATTGCCATGAGTTTGCCCGCTGGCGTCTTGATTTACTGGGTCACCATCAACCTCCTGACAGCGGCCCAGCAATATTTTACTCTGAGAGCATCCAAGTCGGCTGGGGGATAAAGAGATGGACCGCATCGTCGAGGCGAAAGGAAAAACGACGGAGGAGGCGATCGAGATCGCCCTTAAGGAGCTCGGTGTCGGCCGGAATGAGGTAGAGATCGAGGTGCTGAGCGAGGGCAGCGAGGAGGCCCGCGAACCCTCGGGACCC
>DNCG01000057.1 GCA_003491635.1 Actinomycetota bacterium | reverse complement strand
TTTATCAAGCTCTCCAAGGCCCTCTTGTTCACCAAACTCAAATCCACTCTCTCGCAAAAACCATACAGGGATTTGAAGGAACCCTTGCTCTTACGAGCGTCGATGATGGCCTCGATGGCACTGTCACCGATGTTTCTCACCGCAGAGAGGCCGAATCTTATGGAATCGCCTACCACTGTGAAGTTTCTGAAACTCTCATTGACATCTGGGGGCATGACTTTAATTCCCAAACGTCGGCACTCGCTGACATACTGAGCAACCCTATCCTTGTTCTGCATCACGCTCGTGAGCAAGGCGGCCATGAACTCAACCGGATAATTTGCCTTCAGATAGGCGGTTTGATAGGAGATAACCGCATAGGCGCAGCTGTGTGACTGGTTGAAGCCATAGCCGGCAAAATAAGCCATAAGATCGAATATCTCTTCAGCTGTTGAACTATCCAGCCCCCTGCTCAAAGCGCCTCTTATGAACTTCTCCCGCTGTTGAGCCAGGACATCGGGCTTCTTCTTGCTCATCGCCCCCCTTAAAATATCCGCTTCGGCCATGGTGAAACCGGCCAGCTCGCTGGCGATCCGCATGACCTGTTCCTGGTAGACGATGATCCCATGGGTCTCCCTCAAAATGGGTTCCAGCAAAGGATGAGGATATTTGATGGGCCTCCTCCCGTGTTTTCTATCAACGAAGTCACTCACCATCCCGCTTCCCAGAGGACCCGGTCGATATAGCGCAAGGAGGCTCACGATGTCCTCGAAGGTAGATGGCCGTAAGTCTTTGAGGAGCGATCGCATGCCCGAGCTTTCAAGCTGGAATACCCCGATACTCTCGCCCCTTTGAAGCATCCTGTAAGTCTCCTCGTCATCAAAGGGAATACTGTCGATGTCCACATCGGCGCCCTTTGTCCGCTTGAGTATCTTTACGGCATCCTCGATCACGGTGAGGGTGCGAAGCCCCAAGAAATCCATCTTGAGGAGACCGATCTTCTTTATGGCATCCATGTGGTACTGGGTCACCGTTTCCGCCCCCTCTCCTTTTCTCTGAAGAGGGGTGTACTCCGTCAGGGCATCTTGTGAGAGGACAACGCCGGCGGCGTGGATGGAGTCCTGCCTGGCCAAACCCTCCAAAGTCCTGGCGGTATCAAGTATGCGGCGGGTGGTGTCATCACTCTCATATTCCCCATTGAGCTCGGGGGATATCCGCAAAGCATCATCGATGGTCATGCCGGGTGTCTCCGGAATAAGCTTGGCAATCTTGTCCACCCGACCGTAAGGAATTCCAAACACCCTGCCGGCATCCCTGGTGGCCGCACGGGCGGCCATCGTCCCGAAGGTGATGATCTGAGCGACCTTATCCTCGCCGTATTTCCGGGCTACATAATCGATGACCTCGTCTCTCCGCTCATAACAGAAGTCGATATCTATATCGGGCATGCTGATCCTCTCGGGATTGAGAAAGCGCTCGAAAAGAAGACCGTGCGCGAGGGGATCAACATTGGTTATCCCCAGCACATAGGAGACGATGCTTCCCGCCGCGCTACCCCGGCCTGGACCGACCCGTATCCCGTTCTCCTTGGCAAATTTGACAAAATCCCAAACCACCAGGAAATAACCGGAGAAACCCGTCTTCTTGATAACATCCAATTCGTGCCTTAGCCGTTCCCTGATCTCCGGTGTGACCTCTTTGTACCTCTTTCCCACACCCTCCTCGCACAACTTCTCAAGATAAGAATCGAGATCGTAGCCGGCCGGGACCTCGTAATCGGGCAACAATATCTGTTCGAAATCGAGGGAGACATCGCACCGCTCCGCGATCCTTAAGGTATTCTCGAGAGCCTCGGGGCAGTCGGGAAAGATCTCCTCCATCTCCTGGGGGGACTTGAGGAAAAACTCATCCGATCTGAACCTCAACCGGTCCTCTTCTTCAACGGTGGAACCGGTTTGAATACAAAGAAGGGCGTCGTGAGCAACATTATCGGAACGATAGGTGTAGTGAACATCGTTCGTGGCCACGAGGGGAATTCCCAATTTGGAGGAGATCTCCTTCAACGATTCGTTGACCTGTTTCTGCTCATCCAGTCCCTGATCTTGGATCTCCAGAAAGAAGTTTCCCTCTCCGAAGATATCCCTGAGTTCTATGGCAACTCGCTCGGCTTGTTCCATCCGACCGGCCTGGATCAATTTAGCCACTTCTCCCGTTATGCACCCGCTAAGAGCGATCAGGCCCCGGTGATAACTTCGCAACAACTCCTTATCAACGCGAGGCTTGTAGTAGTATCCCTCAGAGAACCCCAAAGTAACCAGGCGCATTAGATTCTTGTAGCCCTCGTCGTTTTCGGCAAGTAAAACGAGGTGGTAGGGAGAATCTTCCTTGCGGGGAGACTTCTCAAATCTACTGCGGGGGGCGACATAGACCTCACAACCCAATATGGATTTTACTCCATATTGGCGGGCGATCTCGTAGAAATCGATGATTCCGTACATGACACCGTGATCGGTGAGAGCCAAAGCGGGCATCCCAAGTTCCTTGGCCCTTTTGACCAAATCCTCCAACCGAGCCGCCCCGTCCAGTAGAGAATATTCCGAATGTGTGTGAAGGTGCACAAAACTGGCCATTACCACCCCTCAAAATTCTCCTACTAATTCTATCACAGGGTAAACGGAAATTACCGCAGCTTTCTCGATAAAATCAAAAATTATCGACAAAAATAAAAGGACTCAAAGAGTCCTCCGTAATGGTTATTGATATCCCTGCGGACAAAACGTTAGAGGGCAGCCATAAGCTTCTCGTAGGTGGATTGCAAAAGCTCTGGAATGACCCTCGTGTCCGCGATTAAAGGCATAAAATTGGTATCCCCCCCCCATCTGGGGACCACATGAATATGGATGTGATCTTTCACTCCGGCCCCGGCCACCTTCCCGACATTCATTCCCACATTGAAACCATCCGGATTCAAAGCCTTTCGTTGAACGTTCATGCTTCTCCTGACAAGCTGAATCAACTCGGTGAGCTCATTGTCGGTGAGACCATCGAGATCCAAAACATGCCGAAAGGGGACGACCATCAAATGCCCATTGTTGTAGGGGTAGATGTTCAACATGCTGAAACAGGTTTCACCTCGATAAAGGATGTAGTTTTCTTTATCCCGGTTTTCCTTAGGTTTATCGCAGAAGATGCACCCCTCTGGTTTCTCGCTCAAGATATACTCCATCCTCCAAGGTCTCCAAAGATAATCCATCACTTTTAGCCCGATTTATTGTATTATTTATAAACATCTTTTCTGTGCCCTATGCGAAGCACCAGCACGCCCTCGACAGTCTTTGTGTATATAATGCGGTAGTCACCAACTCGATACCGGTAGAGGCCCTGGAAAATACCCTTAAGGGGTTCCCCTTTGTCTGGATTCTGAGCTAGATCGCCTTCAATTTTGTTTAGGATTCTTCCTGCCTCTGCTTTGTCCAATTTTTTGAGATCGCTCTCAAGGGAAGCTTTGTAAGTAATTTTATGGGCCAAGTCTTCTCCTTAGCTCCGAAGCTTCAATGATCTCGTCATCCTTATCAAGAAGCCGATCAAGAGCCACACGATAATCGCTGTATTCCTCGAGATAAGTTGCAATTGCCTCACGGATGAGGAAAGTCTTTGAGCGTTCCGTAGCTAAGGCAAGTTTATCTAACTCCTTTGCTAACTTTTCAGGCAATCTGATGGAAATAGCAACGGACATTTCTATCTCCCTTCCAAATTTGTTGTAATACATATATATCATTGAATGACAAAAATGTCAAAAAACCGCGGAAATACCGTGGAATAAATGGGGAGGCGTGCGCGAATCATTCCCAGAGCACAGATTGGTCAAAGCTTGGAGACGGCAACGGGATTTCTTAAAACTCCAATTCCTTCGATGCAAACTTCGACGATATCTCCAACCTGCATGGAGCCGATGCCTGGAGGAGTACCGGTCATGATTACATCGCCGGGAAGGAGGGTCATCACTTTAGAAACGAAACTGACCAACTCCTGGACGCTGAAGATCATATTCGATGTCGAAGAGGACTGCTTCACCTCTCCATTTAAAAGCAACTCGATGTGGAGATCAGCCGGATCGATCTCGGTTTCAATCCAAGGACCAATGGGAGAAAAAGTATCGAAGCTCTTCGCCCGGGTCCATTGGACATCCTTCCTTTGCAAATCGCGGGCGGTGACATCGTTTGCACAGGTATAACCGAGGATATGCCGCTGAGCATCTTCGACCGAAATATCCTTTATTTTGTCCTTTATCACCACGCCCAATTCGGCTTCGTAATCGACCTGACCGGCCATCTTTGGATAAACGATCTCGCCATCGGGCCCCAGAAGGGAGGTGGAGGGCTTCATGAATAGTATGGGTTCGTCGGGGACGGGCATCTTCAGTTCATGAGCATGGTCGATGTAGTTCAACCCCACCGCAATGATCTTAGACGGCGAAACGGGGGGCAAAAGCTTCACCTCATTGAGGGAAAATTCTCCCCCTCCAATGGCAAAATCGCCGAAGGGATTCCCTCTCATGACCCTGATGGTTTCCCCTTCGACAACTCCACACAGAGCCGCTGAGTCGGAAAGAAAGCGCACAATCCTCATGGTCTATCCCCACGCTTCACCTTTTTCGCTTCTTAACTTTCTTTTCCAATCCCTCTTTCACGTGCATGAGCCCATACTCAATGCTGTCGACCAACGCCTCCCAACTGGCCTCGATGATGTTCTCGTGCACCCCGACGGTCCCCCAAGTCTTTTCACCATCGGTGGACTCGATGAGCACGCGGACGACGGCGGCCGTGCCCTTCTTGGCATCTATGATTCGCACCTTGTAATCGGACAGACTTATCCTCTCAAGGGCCGGATATATTCTGGCGATGGCCTTGCGTAGAGCCTTATCGAGAGCGTTAACCGGGCCATTTCCCTCGGCGAACTCGACCAGTCTCTTGCCCCCCACCCACACCTTGACCACAGCCTCCGTCTTTGGATGAGCCTCCCCCAAGCGCGTGACGGTCACCGTATAATCCTTGAGCTTAAAGAGGGGCCTGTAAGAACCGGTATTCTTTCTCAGGAGTATTTCAAAGGAACCATCGGCCGCCTCAAAGTGATATCCTCGGTGCTCGAGCTTCTTCAATTTCTTGAGTATGGCCGCGGCCTGCTCCGGCTTATCCGACAAATCGATACCAATCTCCTTCGCTTTGTGAACGATGGCCCCTGTGCCCGCCTGTTCCGAGATCAAAACCCTCTGAAGATTTCCCACTAGGGCGGGATCTATATGCTCATAGGCTCCCTTTTGCCGCATTATGGCACTGACGTGTACTCCGCCCTTGTGAGCAAAGGCACTCTCCCCCACAAAGGGCTGGTGAGGATCGGGCACCACGTTGGCGACCTCGCTTACATAATGAGCAACCTCACTCAACAAAGCCAATTTATCCTGGCTAAGACAGGGTATACCCATCTTGAGAACCAGGTTGGGGATTATGGAAATCAGATTGGCATTGCCACAGCGTTCCCCATAACCGCTGATGGTACCCTGCACGTGGACGACCCCCGCCTCGACCGCAGCGAGCGTGTTCGCCACGGCACAGTCCGAGTCATTGTGGGCATGGATACCCAGGGGAACGGAGACCAGCGGCTTCACCTTCGCAACAATGGATTTTACCTGAACGGGGAGGGAGCCACCATTGCTGTCGCAAAGAACTATGCAATCGGCGCCGCTCTCCTCGGCAGCCTTAATGGTTTTCAGAGCATATTCGGGATTGGCCCTGTAGCCATCGAAGAAGTGCTCGGCATCGTAGATAACCTCGAGTCCGCGCTTTTTCAAAAAACCAACCGAGTCGGCGATCATCTTCAGATTATCATCGAGGGTGGTGACGAGGACGTGGGTTACATGCAGGTCCCAACTCTTTCCGAAGATGCAAACGGCGCTCGTACCGGCCTTGACAAGCTGTTTTAAATTCTCGTCCTTTTCAACGGGAACCCCCTTGCGCCGTGTACTGCCGAAGGCAACAACCATGGCATTCTTGAGATCAAGCTCCCTGACCCTCTTAAAATACTCGATGTCCTTCGGATTCGAGCCAGGCCAACCCCCCTCAATGTAATGGATGCCGAGCTCCTCGAGCCTGGAGGTGATCTTCAGTTTATCCTCTACGGAAAAAGAAAGCCCCTCTCTTTGGGCTCCATCCCGAAGCGTTGTGTCGTATAATTTTACGTCCGTCATTTAAATCACGCTCTACTTCAAAAGAACTAAGGGAACTAACTTCGTTAGAACTGAGGGAACTGATGGGAAAGTCCCTTCAATTCCAGCCAAAGGCTAGTTCCAACCGCAGGTTCCAGGCGTAAGCCTTATACACCCATTTACACGAATTCCAGCCAATCCCGATACTTTTCGTCTTCACCCCTCACTATTGTATAAAATCTATCCTGCAATTTTCTAGTGATGGGGCCGGGCTCACCGATGGGTCTGTTGTCGATCTCCCGAATGGGGACGATCTCCGCCGCCGTGCCGGTGAAGAAAGCCTCATCGGCAAAGTAGAGATCCGACCTGACGAAGTCCTTTTCCATGACCTTGTAACCCACATCCGCGGCGATCTTCATGACAGTATCCCGCGTGATACCTTCGAGAACGCTCGCCCCGGTGGAGGGAGTATAGATGATACCATCCCTGACCACAAAGAGATTCTCTCCCGATCCCTCCGAAACCATCCCCTTGGAATCCAGGAGAATCGCCTCATCATAGTCGCTGAAGATGGCCTCCATCTTAGCTAAGATGGAGTTGATATACTGTCCAGTTGCCTTTGCCGCAGGAGGCAAAGAGTTTGGCTCTATCCTTCTGAAAGAAGATATCTTGGCTCGAATGCCCTTCTTTATCCCCTCTTCCCCAAGGTAAGCGCCCCAGGGCCAAACGGCGATGGCCACATCCACCGGCGCATTCATGGGATATAGGCCCATCTCCCCGTAACCACGATAGGCTATTGGTCGGATGTAGCAGCCATCCAGTTTGTTCACCCTGATGAGTTCCTTTGTGGCTTCGGCAAGTTCAGCAACGGTATAGGGGAGCTCCATGAAGTAAATCTTGGCGGAACGCTCCATCCTCTTCAGATGATCGGTGAGACGAAAGACGGCCGTACCCTTGATGGTCTTGTAGGCTCTGATGCCCTCAAAAACACCCGAACCATAGTGAAGGGCGTGGGTCAGGATGTGAACTTTCGCCTCATCCCAGTCCACCAACCTTCCATTCATCCATATCTTATCGACCTTCTGTATTGGCATCTATAATCCCCCTCTTTTAAGTTGGGAGTTGGCGGTCAGGAGTCGTTATTCGTAACTCGCAATTGGTAATTCGTTATTCGAATGTCAATTTCCAATTTTTCACTTTTCGCTTTCTATCTGTTATCTGTCCAAATTAAGAACTAAAAATGCCGTGCCTGCCACCCTTCGACTCCCTTCTTCGAATAGATCCCAGAGAACAGAGGACAGAGGGCAGAACACTAATGACAAATTACAAATTGAAAATGACAAATTGGGATTTTGACATTTGTCATTGGGATTTAACATGAGGTCTGACCTCTGAATTCTGACTTCTGCCATCTGCCATTAGCCATAAGCTATCTGCCACTTTTCACTCCTCGCTCCCCACTTACGAAGTTAGCGACCATATCCCCAACCTCGGTGGTGGTGTAACCCATTTGCCCAGCTGCAAGACCCTTGATCTTCTCGCTGGTCACCTTGATGACCGCCTTTTCCACCAAATC
>DNCG01000107.1:925-8075 GCA_003491635.1 Actinomycetota bacterium | reverse complement strand
CAGCTTTTCTCCAATCCTTCCCAGAAATGATATCCCTCAAAACTTCCTTCGCTTTCTCTAACTGATCATCCTTTTCGTAAAGGGGCTTTTCCTCTTTGATGGAAACCACAATATCCGGCTTGATGCCCTTCTTGTGAATCTTCCTACCTTTGGGAGTCAGATAAATGGCGGTCGTGATGAGAACACCGGAACCATCGGAAAGTTCCTCGACGGTTTGTACGGACCCTTTCCCAAAGGTCTGTTCCCCAATTAGAACGCCCCGCTCTCTATCCTGAATCGCGCCGGCCACTATCTCTGAGGCGCTGGCACTCCCCTTGTTGATCAACACCACCAAGGGAATCTCCTCATCGGCCCCCCCATAAGCATTGTGGGTCTTCTCGTGGCCGTCCTTGAACTTCTCCACGACGATGGGGCCGGATTCTATGAACCGACTGGCCACCGATACCGACTCCCTCAAAAGCCCTCCGGGATTGTTTCGAAGATCCAGGATGATTCCCTTGGCTCCCTTTTTCTTCAACTCGTCCAGAGCCTCCTCAAAATCCAATCCCGTGTCCTCGCTAAAACTGTGAACCCTTATATACCCCAACTCATCCATCATCTTGGAAACCACATTGGGTATTTTGATCTCCTCTCTAACCAAGCTGAACTTCAAGGGCTCATCAACTCCCTTTCGAGATATAGTCAAAACAACTGTGGTCCCCTCCTCGCCCCTTATCGATTTAACCGCCCTCTCCAGGCTCATGCCCTTGGTCGACTTGCCATCTATTTCGACTATTTTATCCTCAGCCTTGATTCCAGCCCTGGCCGCCGGGGTCCCCGGCAAAGGGGAAATGACCGTGAGCTGATCGTCCTTGACCCCGATCTCTATCCCCACACCGTAAAAGCGACCCATCGTTCCTTCCTCAAGCATCCGAAGATCGGAAGGATCGAGATACCGGGTATAGGGATCATCAAGCGCGCTCAGCAGACCCTTAATCGCTCCAATGACTAGCTTTTTCGTGGGAACACTTTCAATGTAGCTCTTTTGCACAATCCCCAAAACTTCTCGAAGCAATTCCAGGGATTCGGAGGGAGCCATCGCCGGTCTCCGCATTTCCAGATGCCTGCCCACCAAAACCCCGGTGGTAAAAACCCCCGCAAAAAATATTAACAGTAGGAAAAGCCCCACTATAATTGCCGTCGTTCTCTTCATTTAAAGACCTTTCAAATCACAAAGATTAGACTCTCAGATAACGCCGGAGAGCCACGGCGCTTCCCAGCGCCCCAATGACTGCTCCCGCCAAAATGAGATAACCGAGCAGCAAATAAAACTGCTGGGTAAGCTGGGGGTAGTTGAGGGGAACCCGGAGCCAGCGAAAGAATTGCATCACGGATTCGAGGGAAAAGACCTTGATGAGGTATAACACACCAATGGCGAGAAGAGAACCTATCAAACCCTGAAGAATCCCCTCCAATATAAAGGGCCATCGGACAAACCAGTTAGATGCACCGACCAGCTTCATTATGGCAACTTCCTTTCGCCTGGCGAATATGGCCAAACGGATGGTGTTGACTATAAGAACGAGGGAGGCGAAACAAAGAAGGAAGGCGAAGATAACACCGGCCCATCGAATGACCTTGGTGACGACGAACAATTTCTCAACCACGCCTTCACCATATTTAATCTCCTCAATCGCAGCCCGGCCATCGAGTCTCTTGGCAACGGTCTTAACCGCCCGGGGATTCTTCAAGCTAATCTCGAGAGAGGCGGGGAGAGGATTACCCGACATGGCATCGAGCATCTCGGGCTGACCCTTGAGTTCCTCCTTTAACCGCTCCAGAGCTTGCTCCTTCGAGATATACCTGACATTGGCCACCTCAGGCCAGGAAACCAATTCATTCTGGGTGGATTGGATATCCTCTGGTTTCGCGGAATCTTTCAAAAAGGCAACGATCTCGACCTTGGACTCTTGAATCTTGATGACACTACTTAAGATGAAGGCCACTATCGTAAACATCCCAATAATGAAGAGAGTGAGGGCAACCGTGCTCACGGCCGCTATGCTCATCACCCAATTTTTTCTGAAACTGGCCAGAGCTTCTCCGATGAAGTAGAGGGGTCTAATCCTCATGCCCGTAAACTCCCCTGAGCTGATCCCTGACCACCTTGCCCTCCTCGAGAGCAACAACTCTTTTTCTCATGAAATTCACGATCTCCCTATCGTGAGTGGCAACCACCACCGTGGTACCTGTTCTATTTATTCGGTCCAAAAGCGATATCAACTCCCGAGAGATAGCGGGATCGAGATTGCCAGTGGGCTCATCGGCCAGGAGTAAAGGTGGGCGATTGACGAAAGCGCGAGCGAGGGAGACCCTTTGTTGTTCCCCACCGGAAAGCTCATCGGGATAACTGTTCATCTTCTTTTCCAACCCCACCAGCTTTAAAACCTCAGGAGTCTGGGAACGAATAACCCGCTCGGGGCGGCCGATGACATCGAGAGCAAAGGCCACATTCTCATAAGCCGTCTTATTGGGCAAAAGTTTGAAATCCTGAAAGACGCAGCCAATATTCCTCCTTAAGAGCGGAACCTTCCGCGATCGAAGATGCACCACATCCTGACCAGCAACAAATATCTCTCCCTTTGTGGGAAGAATCTCCTTGATCAAAAGACGAATGAAGGTGGTCTTACCGGATCCGCTGGGACCGACGACGAATACAAACTCCCCTTTCTCGATATCCACATCCACGTTGTCGAGAGCGGGCTTATCATGCTGTTCATAGATTTTGGTAACCCCTCGCATCTTTATCATGTCGACTAACTCCTAGACCAAACATCTTAACAAAAAGCAATGGGGAAAGCAAAAATAGTGGCCGGTTGACTTTTGAGAAAGCTCTAACCCCTCTGCAGCAAATCCTTCGCCTCTTTAACTATATCCTCGCTGGTGAGCCCGTAATGTTTAAGGAGTTCATCGGGGGTACCCGAAAGACCAAATCTGTCCTTTATGCCAACTCTCCTCATGGCAGTGGGAAGATTTTCGCTCAAGCACTCGGCAATGGCGCTCCCCAGCCCCCCTATTATGCTATGCTCCTCCGCCGTCACCACGGCGTGTGTTTTGGCAGCGGAGCCCAAAATAACCTCGGTATCCAGTGGTTTCAGGGTCGAGACATCTATTACCTCGGCTTCTATTCCTTCTTTCGCCAGACTGGCGGCCGCCTCTAAACCCGCTGAAACCATCAAACCGATGGCAAAGATCGTGACATCATTTCCTTCCCTCAACTTGATCGCTCTCCCCAGCTTGAATTCATAGTGCTCGTCGAAGATCAGAGGAATCGGTAGGCGACCCAGTCTGATGAATACGGGGCCTTCAATCTCGGCTACGGCTTTTATCGCCGCTTTTGCCTCAAAGTAATCGGCGGGCACGACCACTCTCATATTGGGAATGGCCCGCATTATGGCAATATCCTCCACGGTTTGATGAGAAGAGCCATCCGCTCCAACGGTGATCCCAGCGTGGGTTGGACAGAACTTTACATTCAGATTGGAATAGGCGATGACATTCCTGACCATCTCCAGAGCCCGTTGAGTGGCAAAGATGGCAAAGGAACCTGTGTAGCAAATCTTCCCTGTGGTCGCCAGTCCAGCAGCCGTCCCCATCATGCTCTGCTCGGCCACCCCACACTCTATAAATCGTTTCGGAAAGGCTTCGGCAAACTTTATGCTCGTGGTCGACTTGGCCAAATCCGCATCCAGGACGACCACGTTAGGATACCTCTCGCCCAACTCCAGTAGGGCTTCCCCATAAGCCTCTCTCGTCGCCCTCTTTTCCATCATCTCTCCTCACACATATCCTCACATATAGTTCTTAGTCCCTGATGGAAACCTGTTTAGCTCAGAGCCTGGAGCTTAGACATTAGTTATTCGGAATTCGTCATTAGAAATTCGTTATCAGGAATTCGTTATTAGGAATTCGTTATTCGTTACTAGTAATTCGTTATTAGCTCAGCTCTTCCTAATTCCGAGTTTCAAGTTCCTAATTTCTAATTTCTAGTTCCGGATTCCTAATTCCGAATCGCGAATTCCTAATTCCTAATTACGAGTTACGAGCTGCTTTCTACTCCCCGCAAGATGCGGGGCTCTCTGCTCAACTAAGCTCCTTAAGGGCCTCTTCCATCTGCTCTTTGGTCGGTGCCTTCCCATGAAAATCAACCACATTCTCCATGAAGGAAACGCCCTTCCCCTTGATGGTGTGGGCCACTATCATCATCGGTTGACCTCGAGTCTTATCCGCCTCAACTAAAGTATCAGCAATGTCGAGAACGTTGTGCCCGTCTACCTCCAAAACACGCCAGCCAAAGGCACGCCATTTGTCAACCACGGGTTGTATCTCCATCACCTGGCTCACAGGTCCATCTATCTGAAGACCATTGTTGTCGAGAATAGCAACCAGGTTATCCAGCTTGTAATGAGCCGCAAACATGCTGGCCTCCCAGACCACTCCCTCTTGACTCTCGCCGTCGCCGATCATCACATAGACTCGGTAATCTTTCCCATCCATCTTTCCAGCCGAGGCCATTCCGTTGGCCGCCGCCAAACCCAAACCCAGTGAACCGGAGGATATCTCAACCCCGGGAACCCTCCGCATATCCGGGTGGCCCTGTAAAATGCTGTTAAACTTCCTGAGAGTCCACAAAATTTCGCGGGGGAAATAGCCGCATTCAGCCAGGGTAGCGTAGAGCACGGGACAGGCGTGGCCCTTGCTCAAAATGAATCTATCTCGCTCGGGCCACTTTGGATCATCCGGCCGATGCCGCATGTGATGAAAGTAGAGAACGGCCACGATATCAGCAGCCGAAAGCGATCCACCGGGGTGTCCGGAGCCCGCCTCCCCGATCATCTTGATGATATCCCAGCGAAGGACTCGCGCCTTCTCCTCTAAAAATTGCCTAAGTTTCTCGCGATCCAAAAACCCTCCAGAGACCTAAGTCAGCTTTATTTATATTCGCAGCTCTATTCAAATTCCCTCCCCTTTTTTTCGCTGAGAAATTTAAAAACCCGTTCAACGGAGGTGTTCAATATCCTCTCCTCGGTGAAGCCAACCTCTTCGGCAAGCCTGATAGCCTCGCCAAACTCTCCAACCCCGGAAGCAAAATGAGCATCACTGCTGATGATCACATCCAGACCCTGCTCGCAAGCGACGATGGCAATGGGTAAATCGCACTCATAACTTCCCGTGCGGCTGGTGGTGGTCAGAAAAGAGCTGTTGTTTATCTCCAGCAGGACCCCATGTTCTTTGGCCGCCTCAACCACGCTTTCGACCTCGATAGGGAAAAGGGGATTCCCGGGATGGACGATCGCATTCACCAGAGGGTTTTTAATCGCACCGATCAGCGCTCTCGTGTTTTTCTCCTTCGTCTCTCCCTCATAACCACAACGAGGGTGGAATCCGACCAAAACAATGTCCAGAGTTTCCAGGAGATCATCGGGCAAATCGAGACCTCCCTGGGGATCCACGATGTTGGCCTCGGCTCCCCTCAAAATCCTGACGCCATGTATCTCCTTCGGCAAAACCCTCAGATTCCAGAAGTGATAGGGGTGAGCTCCACCGGGCAAAGCTGGACCGTGATCGGTTATGGCCACCAGCTTCAACCCCTTTTCAGCGGCAACTCTGGCTATCTCATCTACGGTGCTGAAGGCATGCCCGCTGGAAACCGTATGAACATGCAAATCAGCCACTAACTCCATATTTTACCTCTCTCTCACCCCTTCTCTCTCATCCCTTCTCCGCTACTCTCCACCTATGGTAAGCCACGATGAAATCGTCCAATTCCCCATCGAGCACCGCCTGAACGTTGCCCTTCTCCACACCCGTCCGGTGGTCCTTGGCAAGACTGTAAGGATGCAAAACGTAAGACCTGATCTGGCTCCCCCAGGCTATCTCCTTCTGCTCACCCCGGAGCTCCTCAAGCTCCCGCTGCCTCTTCTCCTGCTCCCTTTCAAAAAGCCTCGCCCTCAAAATCTTCATGGCCCCCTCCCGATTTCTAATTTGGGAGCGATCGCTTTGACACTGGGCAACGACTCCCGTGGGAATGTGGGTTACTCTCACCGCAGAGTCCGTTACGTTGACATGTTGCCCACCAGCACCCGTGGCGCGATAGGTCTCCATCCGAAGATCTTTAGGATCGATGATGATCTCCACCTCCTCCTCAATGGCGGGAATAACACCAACCGAGGCAAAGGAAGTATGCCTGCGTTTCTGAAAATCAAATGGAGAGACTCTCACCAAGCGGTGGACACCCTTCTCGGCCTTCAGAAGTCCGTAAGCATATTTTCCCCCGACGGTGAAGGTAACACTCTTAATTCCAGCCTCTTCACCAGCGGAAATGTCGTTTATGTTGGCTTGAAAGCCCCTATTCTCCGCCCAGCGAAGATACATTCTAAGCAGGATATTTGCCCAATCTTGAGATTCGGTACCTCCGGCACCGGGGTGGATGGAGACGATGGCATCGTGAGAGTCGAGCTCTTCCGTAAACCAGCTTGTAACCTCGAGATTTTCCACCCTCCTGCCGAGATCAGCTGAGGATTTTTCAACCCCCTGACTTAGGGATTCATCCCGTTCGGAGACGGCCAGCTCATTCAAAAGAAGAAGGTCGTCGCACTCCTTGTGAATCTCTTCCCAGGAAACGATCTCCTCCTTTATTCTGGCAAGTCGGGACATAACCTTCTGGGCGTTTTCGGTATCGTCCCAGAAATTCGGTCGACTGGCCTCCCTTTCTAATTTCTCAACTTCCTCTCGCTTCGCATCCAGGTCAAAGGTACTCCTTTATCTTTGTCAACTTTTCATCAAGCCGTTTAAGTTCTTCAGAATAATCCACTATCACTGTTGTCTCCCCCTATTCGTTATTCGGAATTCGTTATTAGTAACTCGTTTACAGTTGACAGATGACAGATTCTTAGTTGACGGTTCACAGTTCACAGTTGACCGCTGTCGGGTGACGGATGTCAGATGAAAATCAGGAAACTAGGAATTCAGGAAGTCAGGAAATTCGGAAATTAATCCCTTCACTCCCCACTCCCGACTCCCAACTCCCAACTCCCGACTTTTTATCTCTCTGCTCTCCGCTCTCTGCTCATTCCAAATTACGAGTTTCGGACTAAACCTTCGTCCTTCG
>DNCG01000107.1:0-772 GCA_003491635.1 Actinomycetota bacterium | reverse complement strand
CCTTCGTCCTTCGCCCCTTGACCCTTTACCCTTGACTCTTGACCCTTAGCTCCTGAACCCTGGTTCCTAGTGGCTGTATTTATCCTCCGCAACACTTCTTATATTTCTTTCCGCTTCCGCAGGGGCAGGGATCATTTCTGCCCACTTTTTTGCCCCGCCTTTGGCGGGGAGAAGCGGCAATCTCCGAGCCACCCCCGGCAACGACTTTGAGCTGTGGTCTGGCCGGCTCTTCCACAAACCGGGCGTGAAACATAAACTTGACGAAATCCTCTCTGATGTCATCCATAACCTTCTGCCACATGACATAAGCCTCTCTCTTATACTCCACGAGAGGATCTTTCTGACCAATGGCCCGCAGCCCGATGCCCTCTCTTAGATAGTCCATATCCCGAAGGTGCTCTCGCCATCTCTCGTCTACCACCTGCAGCATAACCAGGCACTCCAGCTCGCGCATCGCCTCTGAGCCCAGTTCCTTCTCTTTTTTTTCGTAGGCATCCTGGATCGACTCCCAGAGCTTCTCAAACAACTCCTCCCGGGTCAACGTGCTCAAATCAAGATCTTCCCTTCCCCAGGAAACAGGATGGAATTGAGCCACGTATTTAAAGAGGCCGTCCAGATCCCACTCTTCGGGATAGGTGTCCTTGTCGGCAAAGGTCTCCACCGCTCCCCGCACAATATCTTCCATGATGCCGAGGACCTGATCGCGAAGGTTTCTCTCCTCCAGACATCTTGTCCGCTGTTCGTAAATGACCTCCCGCTGTTTGTTCATAAC
>DNCG01000108.1 GCA_003491635.1 Actinomycetota bacterium | reverse complement strand
GGGGACGTTGTGGTTAACGACCCTGCTTTAAAGGAGTTCACCTTTATTCCCCTGGAAGAACTTTCCCTCTTGGATAGGCTGATGCTATTGGAGGAGCATCTCATCAGCCCGGATTTTAGTGCCGGGGGTAAAGGGCGGGCCGTGGTGCTCTCCCACGATGGACAAGTAAGCATAATGGTAAACGAGGAGGATCATCTCCGGATCCAATCTCTTCTGTCCGGGCTTCAGCTTCTTGAGACTAAGCGGGTGGTGGACGAGATCGACGAGCGTTTGAGCGTGCATCTGGATTTTGCTTTTTTGGAGAATTGGGGATATCTTACCGCTTGTCCGACGAATGTGGGAACCGCTATGAGAGCCTCGGTGATGATGCATCTGCCGGGGTTGGTCATGGCCAAGCGAATGAGAGGAGTGGTCGATTTTCTCTCCGAACGGGGAACGGCTGTGCGTGGTCTCTTTGGGGAGGGAACGCGTGCTCTGGGCAATCTCTACCAGATTTCGAATCAGATAACCTTGGGCGAAGCGGAGGAAGAGATAATCACCGTCCTGAGTGAAGTGTGCAGGGAAGTGGTGAAGGAGGAAGAGAAGGCCCGAAAGATTTTACTCAAGGATGATGAGATGGGAGCCCTGGACGGGGTCTATAGGGCCTTGGGTATCTTGAGTTATGCCAAGAAGGTCTCCTTTGAGGAAGCCATCGACCTATTGTCCACCCTGAGATTGGGTGTGGAGACGGGTCTTTTACCGTCCTTCGATGGGATCGACTTGAACGAGTTGATGTTTCTCGTTAGGCCGGCTCATCTACAAAATTTCATCAAGAGAAGTCTTCCCGAAGAGGAGCAGGATATTGCTCGAGCCAGTCTGATCAAGGAGAGGTTGAGTCTTCAGGGTAGTTGACAGGGACCATTTCACGGGCGACAATTAAGTTGCGATATCTAAATCGGAGGAAGATAGATGTTTGAGCGATTCACCGAAAGAGCACGGCGGGTGGTGGTCTACGCACAAGAGGAAGCCCGCATGCTCAACCACAACTATCTGGGGACGGAGCATTTGCTCCTCGGTCTCATCCGGGAAGAAGAGGGTGTGGCCGCCAAGGTTTTGGAGAACCTGAATATCAGCTTGGATGATGTACGTTCTCAGGTTGAGGACATTGTCGGTAAAGGTACTACCCAGATTGTTGGACATATTCCCTTCACCCCACGGGCGAGGAAGGTTTTTGAACTCTCCTTGAGGGAGGCTTTACAGCTCGGCCACAATTATATCGGCACGGAACACATCCTTCTGGGATTGCTCAGGGAGGGGGAGGGCGTGGCCGCTCGCGTCCTCTCAAACCTGGGGGCGGATTTAGAAGCGGTCAGGGGTCAGGTTGTTCAGCTGCTGGGCGGGGGCTATCCCGGCAAGATCTTGGAGGAAAAGAAGAAAGGCAAGATGCAGAGCTCTCTTTTGGACGAGTTCGGGAGGAATCTGACTAGGTTGGCTCACGAGGGTAAGCTTGATCCGGTCATTGGCAGGGAGAAGGAGATCGAGCGGGTGATGCAGATACTCTCTCGCCGCACTAAGAACAATCCTGTGCTTATTGGTGAACCGGGTGTGGGTAAGACCGCTGTCGTCGAGGGCCTGGCCCAGCGGATAGCCGTGGGAGAGATTCCCGAACTTCTGAAGGATAAACAGATTTACACTCTTGATTTGGGAGCTCTAGTTGCCGGCTCCAAGTATAGAGGGGAGTTTGAAGAACGACTGAAGAAGGTGATGAAGGAGATAAGAGGGCGAGGTGACATCATCCTCTTTGTTGATGAGATGCATAATCTCGTCGGAGCTGGAGCGGCGGAGGGGGCCATCGATGCGGCGAGTATCCTCAAACCGGCCTTGGCCAGGGGAGAGCTCCAGACGATCGGTGCTACCACCCTGGATGAATATCGCAAACATGTGGAAAAGGATGCCGCTCTGGAGAGGAGATTTCAACCCATCCTGGTGGGGGAGCCAACGGTTTCCCAGACCATCGATATCTTGAAGGGGTTGCGAGATCGCTACGAAGCTCATCATAAGGTTACCATAACCGATGAGGCGATTGTCACCGCTGCTAACCTGGCTGACCGCTACATATCCGATAGGTTCCTTCCAGACAAGGCCATAGATCTGGTGGATGAGGCTGCTTCGAGGGTGAGGATAAGGAGCATGACCGCTCCCCCCGATCTAAAGGATTTGGAGGAAAAAATACAGGCTGTTCGGCGGGAGAAGGAAGCCGCCATCGAGGCGCAGGAGTTCGAGAGGGCTGCGAGCTTGCGGGATAAGGAGAGAGGTCTCCTCGCCGAGAAGAAGTCTGCGGAGGAGAGCTGGAAAGCTCCCGAGAAGAGGCGTCGGATGAAGGTCACGGAGGACGAAATCGCCCAGATCGTCTCAGCGTGGACGGGTATCCCCATCGTCAGGCTGACCGAGGAGGAGACGGCCAAGCTCCTGCGTATGGAGAAGGCTCTTCACAAACGGGTCGTGAGCCAGGGTGAGGCCGTCAAGGCCGTTTCCAATGCCATCAGGAGAACCCGCGCTGGCTTGAAGGATCCCAAACGTCCAACCGGTTCCTTCATCTTTCTCGGTCCTTCAGGTGTGGGAAAGACCGAGCTCGCTCGCACCCTGGCCGAGTATCTCTTCGGAGACGAGGATGCGCTCATTCAGATAGATATGTCCGAATATATGGAGAAGCACACCGTCTCTCGCTTGATCGGTTCGCCTCCTGGCTATATTGGACACGAGGAGGGGGGGCAACTCACCGAAGCGGTGAGGAGAAGACCATATTCCGTGATCCTCTTTGACGAAATAGAGAAGGCTCATCCCGATGTTTTTAACATCTTGCTGCAAATCTTGGAGGACGGGCGGTTAACCGATGCTCAGGGGCACACCGTCGATTTCAAGAATACCATCGTTATTATGACCTCAAATATTGGCGCTCAGTACATACGGAAGGCCGCACCCCTTGGTTTCACCAAGGAGACTGGGGAGACTCTCTCTTACAATGATATGAAGGAAAAGGTGATCGGTGAGCTCAAACGAACCTTCCGCCCCGAATTCTTGAATCGAGTGGATGAGGTGATAGTCTTCAGGGAGTTGACCAGAGAGGAGATCAAGACCATAGTCGATCTCATGTTCCAGCGCTTGCGAACTCGGCTTGAAGAGCAGGGCATGGAGATCGAGCTCTCGGATGCCGCCAGGGAGTTCCTGGTGGAGGAGGGATATGATCCCACCCTTGGGGCTCGACCTTTAAGAAGAGCCATTCAGCGATTGGTGGAGGATCCGCTTTCGGAGGCCCTCTTGGCCAGGCGATTTACCCCTGGCCAGAAGATAATGGTGGATGTGAAAAGAAGGAAGATTGATTTCTGCGTCAAAGAAGGTGAGAAAGTAACCACTCCTGCGGGCGAGAGTGAGGTATGAGCAAAACGAGGTACGTGGTCAGATGTCAGGAGTGTGGTTATCTTTCCCCAAAGTGGATGGGAAAATGCCCCGACTGCGGACAATGGAATACTATGGTCGAGGAGCCGATGGAGGAAAAATCCTCCCTTGCTCCCAGATGGAAGCTCCCACCACAGATGCCGCAGAAGATTACGGTTGTCCCCACCATCTCTCAAAAGCGCTACCCCACCCAAATTTCAGAACTGGATAGAGTCCTGGGTGGGGGGATTGTTCCAGGTTCCCTCATTTTGATTGGGGGAGAACCTGGGATAGGCAAGTCTACTCTCCTGCTTCAGGTTTCAAGCAATATTGCCAGGTCGGTGGGGCGAGTCCTGTTGGTTTCCGGTGAGGAGTCCACCGGTCAAATCCGGATGAGAGCGGATAGGTTGGGTGAGCTCTCCGATGACCTCTTCATCCTCGCCGAGAACGATGTGGAAATGGTTCAAACCCAAGTTGAGAAGCTAAACCCGGTTCTCGTGGTCATCGATTCCATTCAGACGATGTTCTGTCCGGACATATCCTCGGCCCCGGGGAGCGTCAGCCAGGTAAGGGAGAGCACCAGTTCACTTATGCGCTTGGCCAAGAGGCAAGGCGTTCCCCTCTTTATCGTGGGTCACGTGACCAAGGAGGGATCGATCGCTGGTCCCCGAGTTTTAGAGCACATCGTCGATACCGTTCTCTACTTTGAAGGTGACAAACATCTCTCCTACCGGATCATTCGATCTGTCAAAAATCGTTACGGATCGACAAATGAAATCGGTGTTTTTGAGATGAAGGCCAGGGGATTGGAGGGGGTGGAGGATCCATCTGTTATGTTTTTAGCTCAGAGGTCCCCAGAGGTTCCCGGTTCCGTGGTGGTGGCGACGATGGAAGGAACTCGACCGCTCTGTGTGGAGTTACAGGCGTTGGTGACCCAATCCCACCTGGCGATTCCGCGGAGATTCGTATCCGGTTTAGATTACAATCGGCTCTCCATGGTGTTGGCTGTTCTGGAGAGAAGATTGGGTTTCCGAATGGACAATTGGGATGTTCATGCGAATGTGGCTGGCGGGGTACGGGTGATCGAGCCGGCGGCGGATTTGGGCATGGCTTTGGCCCTGATCTCAGCCTACAAAGATTCGCCGCTGCCGGGGGGCTTGGTTGCTTTTGGCGAGATTGGACTGGCCGGAGAAGCCAGGTTCGTGAGCCAGGTTGAAACGAGGTTGAGAGAAGTTGCCAAACTGGGCTTTAAGAAGGTTGTCATGCCCCCCGCCGATGTCGGGGCAATGGGGGAACTCCCACCGATTGAGACTCTGACCATCGGAACCCTGAAGGAAGCCCTGAGAATTTTCGAGAATGGAGGAGGCTCATAGATGGAGGCTCGGCTCGAACAGAGACTGGTGAATGCTTTGAAGAAGGTGGCTCCCGGTACGGAGTTGAGGGAGGCACTTGAGCGCATCATCAGCGCTCGAACGGGAGCGCTAATCGTCATCGGTGATACGGAGAATGTGATGCCTCTTTGCGATGGGGGGTTTGGGCTGGATTGCGGATTCATTGCCCAAAAACTCTTTGAGCTGGCCAAGATGGATGGAGCGATCATCATGGATGAGGGCATGACTCGCATCTCGAGGGCTAATGTTCATCTGGTACCGGACTCTTCCCTTCCCACCAGCGAGACCGGGATGCGACACCGCACCGCCGAGCGCGTAGCCAAGCAAACGAAGGCCCTGGTCATCTCCATCTCCCAGCGTCGTGATGTCGTGTCCCTTTACATAGATGACATGAAGTACGTGCTGGCAGACATCAGGGTGATTTTAGCCAAGGCCGATCAGGCCCTTCAAACTCTTGAAAGGTACAAAGTTCGTCTGGATCAGGTTTTTACGAATCTGAACACCCTGGAGCTTGAGGACTTGGTTACTCTTCAGGATGTGGCCAACCTCCTGCAGCGCTCAGAGATGGTGGAAAGGGTTGCCGGGGAGATCGAGCGATACATCAGCGAGCTGGGAGCGGAGGGCAGGTTGATTGAAATGCAGCTGGAAGAGCTCATGGTTGGTGTGAGAGAGGATACACTCATGGTTGTCAGGGATTATTGTCTGAACAAGCGGGCTGAAAGGGCCAGGTCTGAGTTGGCCAAATTGTCTTCAGAGGATCTTCTAGATTTTTTGAAGATATGCCGGGCCCTGGGTTATGAGGGGAATATCGGCATTCTGGATTTCTCCGTTCACCCAAGAGGCTACCGATTGTTGAGAAAGATACCGCGCCTTCCAATTAAGGTCGTAAACAGTATCATTTCTAAATTCGGGAATTTGCAGGGCATCCTTCAAGCGAGCATCGAGGATCTGGATGTTGTGGAGGGTGTGGGAGCGGTGAGAGCTAAAGCCATTTGGGAGGGTTTGAAGAGGATCAAGGAGCACAGCTTCCTGGAACGATACGTCTAGAGGATTAGCGGAAAAGAGTCACCGGTTGGTGGATACGGTGAGAGGTTGATCGAAAATCAGGTGAGGCTGTAAAGACCAAGCGTGGAGATTCGGTCGTTCTCACTGGCGATTACCTTCTCGAGATCCAGGTTCAACAGTTCGCACATTGCTGTCACATAGAAGAGTACATTTCCCACTTCTTTTTCCACAACTTCGAAGCAGCTTGGACACAGTTTTCCTTCAAGGTGAGTTTGAGTGTACTGGGAGATTTCCGCGAGGGCGGCGTCGGAGGGGACAGGTTGCTTTCGGGCTTCGATCTTCAAACATCCGCAGGTGGTAACCGCTTTGGCTATAGCCCTGTTGACGTGGGCACTTGATTCCTGTAGCTTCGACATCACATCCAGAATGCTGCGGTGTCTTACCAGGCAGTCGGAGACCGTTTGCTGAAATTTTTGGCAGCGGTTTTGCGTCATCCTTTTACCTCCTTGTGGGTGCGAAGACCACTGGCATGAATTAAGCCAATTATAAAATTTCCTTAATTTCCTTGTCAAGGAAGTGCCATTTTGACCACATCTCTCAGCTGTGCTAAGATTGACAAGGGAGGTTTAAGGTGTTTGACGTCGGAGAGCCGGTTGTTTACCCGAATCACGGCGTGGGTGTCGTGAAGAGGGTTGCAGAGAAGGAAGTTCTGGGGGAGAAGAAAAAGTACTATACCCTATACTTTCCTCATGAGCAATTGAAGATAGAGATACCGCTGGGTAGCTTGGAGGATGTCGGGCTGAGGAG
The DNA here is from genome assembly GCA_003491635.1 of Actinomycetota bacterium. Taxonomy (GTDB): domain Bacteria; phylum Actinomycetota; class Aquicultoria; order Subteraquimicrobiales; family UBA9087; genus UBA9087. The sequence continues at coordinate 1,994 of DNCG01000108.1, read as the reverse complement.
GGTTATCTCCTCAAAAGAGGCCAAGGGGATATTGATGTTTCTAGCCGAGGGTATGTCCGACATGTCTGAGGATTGGAACAAGCGGTTCAAAGAGAATAAAGAGAAGATCAAAAGCGGAGATGCTTTTAAAGTTGCCGAAGTAGTGAGAAATTTATCTGTCAGGGACATAGAAGTAGGTTTATCGGCCGGGGAGAAGAGGATGCTGGGCAGGGCGAGGGAGATTCTTGTTGGGGAGCTGGCCCTGGTTTTGGATGTCGATGAGGAAGAGGTTTGTTCGATGATGGACAGGATTTTTGACTGAGGTAGGGGAGGTGGTGCCGAACTGAAGTTTTAAGCAAATTTTAATATATGAGGGGTGTTGGTGATGATAGTCGAGATAGTCCGCTTGTTCTTTGTTATCGCGGGTATAATCGGCGGCTATAGGTTAACCCATTTCCTCAGACCTCCTATTCCGGGTCCCAAGGTCATCGGAATTATACTTTATATAATAATCGGCTCCGGGTTAGGTTATGTTCTGGGAGGGATAGTCGGCCGAAGGTTAGTTAAAATATTTAATTGGATCGAGACCAAGATTCAAAGAGTTCCCGGTCTCGATTTGGTGATTGGCCTCGTTGGTTTGGTCCTTGGTCTTTTTCTTGCTACCCTGATTTTTCTTCCCCTTAAAGCCATTCCCTTTGCCGGTCCTTATGTGGTTGTTCTCGCTTACGTTGTCTTGGGTTATCTGGGCATCCGCCTTTCTCTACGCAGGAAGGAGGATTTCAAAGGGATTTTTCGGATATTCGGCCTCAAAAGATTTAAGCCCCCCTCTTCCTTTCCGGAAAGGATATTGGATACCAGCGTCATCATCGATGGCAGGATCGCGGATGTTTGCAAGACGGGTTTTCTGGAGGGGAGATTGAATGTTCCACGTTTTGTTCTAAGGGAGCTCCACACCGTCGCTGATTCCGATGTTTTTCTTAAGAGAAGTCGCGGTCGCCGAGGTCTAGATGTTCTCGGTGTCCTCCAGAGGGAGCCCGAAATAGAGGTTCAAATTCTGGAAAGGGACTTCCCCGAGCCGGTCGATGTCGATGCGAAATTAGTCCAACTTGCTAAGGAGATGAATGCCACAATCCTTACCACCGACTACAACCTGAACAAGGTGGCGGAATTTCAAGGGGTTCGCGTACTTAATATTAACGAGTTGGCGAATGCTCTCAAGCCCACCTTTATGGCGGGGGAAGAGATGAGCATCCGAGTTGTCAGGGGAGGAAAGGAAGCAGGACAGGGTGTTGGTTATCTGGACGATGGCACCATGGTCGTGGTCGAGGAGGGCAGGAAATATGTGGGCAAAGAGGTTCAGGTGACCGTGACCGGTGTTCTCCAGACCTCCGCTGGAAGGATGATCTTTGCCAGGCCTAAAGAGGTGGAGGAGAGTAGTGTCTAAGGGTTCGAGTACGGCTCTCATCGTAGCTGCTGGGAAAGGTCAAAGAATGAGGGTGGAGGCGAGTTCCCTCGCTCGGGGAGGTTTCAGCGGGGTTGGGCCGGGCAAACAATACTTTTCCCTTTGTGGCGAGCCCCTTTTGGCTCACACTCTCCGGGCCTTTCAGGGGTGCGATTCCGTTCATCAGATCGTCGTCGTTGTGAACGAGGAGGACATAGAGGTTTGCCGAGGGCTGATCGAGGAATATGATATTTCGAAGGTTTTCGAGATCACGGTGGGGGGTGAGGAGAGGCAGGATTCCGTCGGCAACGGTCTTCGGGTGTTAGACGGGGATACGGAAGTCGTGGTCATACACGATGGTGCGCGTCCTCTCATCTTGCCTCGGCTGATAGAGGAGGCCATCTCGGCTCTGAGCGGCTGGGATGGAGTGGTGCTCGGGGTGCCGGTCAAGGATACGGTGAAGTTTGTGGAGGGCGAGAGGATAGTTCAAACGCTCGATCGCTCGAAATTGTGGTGCATCCAGACCCCTCAGGTTTTCCCGCGCCATCTCCTCGAAGAGGCTCACGAGAGAGCC
>DNCG01000083.1:8315-13952 GCA_003491635.1 Actinomycetota bacterium | reverse complement strand
CAAAGCATCCTCCGGCGACCTCACTATGGGTTGCCCTCGAACATTAAAAGAGGTGTTGAGAATCACGGGAAGACCAGTTATTTTCTTAAACTCCGCGATCAGCCTCCAGTAAAGGGAGTTAACTTTCCGGCTGACGGTTTGCACCCGTCCGGTGCCATCCACATGAGTCACAGCCGGGACAACGCTTCTCTTATCCTTCTTGAAGAGCAGGACAAGGAGCATGAATGGGGAGGGATAATAGTCGCCGAAATACTCCTCGGCGTCTTCCTCCAGAACCGATGGAGCGAAGGGACGAAAGCCCTCCCTGTGCTTTACCTTGTGGTTCAAGATATCCTTCATCCCCGGAAAACGGGGATCGGCTAAAATGCTTCTGTTGCCCAGAGCACGAGGGCCAACCTCCATCTTCCCCTGAAACCAGCCCACAATCTTTCCCTTGACCAAAAGTTCCGCCCCTCTGCGAGCTGGATTCTCCAGACGCTCAAAGGAAATGTTACGCCGGCGCAAGGCTTCTTCGATCTCTCTGTTGGAAAATTCGGGGCCGTAACAAACTTGCTCCATCCGATAATTTCTCTCGTTTCCCAGCAAGACATGGCAGATGTATAATGCGCAGCCCAGGGCGGTTCCGGCATCGTTGGCCGCGGGTTGGATAAAAATTTCCTCAAACGGGGTTTCCTTCAGCAAACGGGCGTTCATCACACTATTTAGTCCCACTCCCCCGGCTATACACAAATTCTTCGATTTGGTCATCTCGTAGAGATCGTTGGCCAAAGAGAGTGCCGTCTCCTCCGTTATCTTCTGAACAGCGGCCGCGATGTCCTCATGTCGAGCATCGATTTCGCTCTCGGGTTCCCTGGGCTCCCCAAACTTCCGGACGAACTTATCCGAAAACCACCTCCCCACCAGATGATGGGGGAAGAAATCGAGATCCACCTCGAAAGCGCCGCTTTCTTCAAACCGGATCAGTTTTCGGAAATCTTCAAGATAGGTATCTCTTCCATAGGGGGCCAATCCCATCACTTTTCCCTCGTCACTATTGGGTTTAAACCCCAGATAAGCGGTGACCGCCGAGTAAACCTCCCCCAGGGAATGAGGATTAGGGATAGTTCTTAAGACTCGAAGGCCCGTTCCCTCCCCAAAAGCGAGGAGGGTGGAGAGAAAATCCCCTCCCCTATCGATGGAAAGGATAGCCGCCTTTGAAAAGGGTGAGGCAAAAAAGGCGCTGGCCGCGTGGGACTCATGGTGACCAACGAAAACTACCTTGTTCTTATAGCCATATTTTCTCTTAAAATAGGAGACCTTACCGACCAAATTCAAATCAATGAGCCCCTGGAGGGCAAACCTTTTGTAGGATCCGGGGAAATACTTGAGGAAGTGAAGAAAGCCCCGGTAAAAGTCCAGTCCCGGTCTAAAGGGGAACCCGACGTAATCCACATCGCCTATGTCAATCCCCCCAGCCTTTAAACAGAATTCGATGGCTCCGTCGGGAAAACTTTTGGTGTGTTTCTCTCGATTAAACCTTTCTTCTTCGGCAAAGGCAACGACTTCGCCATCCTTCAGCAAGCAAGCGGAGGTATCGTGAGAAAAGCAATTTATGCCCAAAATATTCAACCGCCCGTCTCCCTTCTCGATCTGAACTGCCTTGTCCCTCAACAACCAATTTCAGTCCGATAACCGAAGCTAATTAAAAACCCCGCCGTCGGCGGGGTTTTTAATGTATCGGCTCCATTCGATCTTAAGCCGAGACCCCCTCTTCCCCCACGCTTTCTGCCAACAGTGAGGGTTCCAGACCCTTCTCGATGGTCTCCTTGCTTACCACACACTTTTTAACCTCTGGTCTCGAGGGCAAATCGTACATTACATCCAGAAGGATATCTTCAAGCACCGCCCTGAGCCCTCTGGCCCCGCTGGCCCTCTTGAGAGCCTTCCTGGCAATGGCCAAAAGAGCATCGTCGGTGAAGACGATTTCAACCTCGTCCAACTCAAAAAACCTCTTGTACTGCTTCAACAAAGCATTCTTCGGCTCAACCAATATTCGGACCAGATCCTGCTCGGTCAAATTATTGACGGCGGTGACCACAGGAAGTCTGCCCACAAACTCAGGAATGAGCCCGTATTTGATAAGATCCTCGGGTAAAACCTGCGCCAGAATCTCCCCGATTTCTTTCTCCTCTCGCTTTTTAATATCGGCACCGAAACCGATGCCCTTCTTGCCAATGCGGGCTTCAATCATTTTCTCGAGGCCAACAAAGGCTCCTCCACAAATGAATAGGATATTCGTGGTATCTATCTGAATAAACTCCTGATGCGGGTGTTTGCGCCCACCCTGCGGAGGTACACTGGCCTCGGTCCCCTCCAAAATCTTCAACAAAGCCTGCTGCACACCCTCCCCCGAGACATCCCTGGTAATGGAGGGATTATCCGATTTACGGGCTATTTTGTCTATCTCATCGATGTAAACGATACCGGTCTCCGCCCGTTTGACATCGTAATCCGCTGCCTGGATGAGTTTAAGTAGAATATTCTCTACATCCTCTCCCACGTATCCAGCCTCGGTTAAGGCAGTAGCATCGGCGATGGCAAAAGGTACATTCAAAATTCTGGCCAGAGTCTGGGCAAGCAGGGTCTTTCCGCAACCGGTGGGGCCGAGGATCAAAATGTTGCTCTTTTGAAGCTCGACATCATCCGCATCCCGGGGTCCCGCCTGAACCCTCTTGTAGTGGTTGTAAACGGCAACGGAAAGTATTTTCTTCGCCAAATCCTGGCCGATGACGTATTCGTTGAGGACTTTGTATATCTCCCTGGGCTTGGGTAAATCCTCAAACCTGAACTTGACTTCCGATTCGACCTCTTCTTCAATTATCTCATTGCAGAGATCTATGCACTCATCGCAAATGTAAACCCCAGGACCAGCAATTAGTTTCCTCACTTGCCTTTGGGGTTTGCCGCAAAAAGAGCACTTCAGCTGGTCGGGTTCTCCAAATCTGGCCATGCTTGACCTCCCCTCTATCCCCAAATCTTAACGTCTTACTTCTTACGATGCGTTACGACCACGTCGACGATTCCATACTCCTTGGCCTGCTCAGCGGTCATGATAAAATCACGATCCGTATCCTTTTTTACCCTCTCTATGGGTTGACCAGTGTGCTTAGATAGGATCTCATCCAGAAGCCGTCGATTACGTAAAATTTCCCTGGCCTGAATATCTATATCAACTGCCTGACCAGTGGCACCGCCATGAGGTTGATGAATCAACACGCGAGAGTTGGGCAGAGCAAATCTCTTTCCCTTGGTGCCAGCCGCCAGTAAAACAGCTGCTCCACTGGCTGCCTGGCCAATGCAGGTGGTCGAAACACCCGGCTTTATATACTGCATGGTATCGTAAATAGCCAGGGTTGAGGTAATGAGCCCACCGGCGCTATTAATGTAGAGATGAATATCTTTCTCCGGATCGTCCGATTCAAGATGCAGCAACTGCGCTATGACGACGTTGGCAAGATGATCATCGATCTCGCCACCCAAGAAGACTATTCTCTCGTTCAAAAGCCGGGAATAGATATCGTAAGATCGTTCACCCCTATTCGTCTGCTCTATAACAATGGGAATCAACTGATTTTTCATTTCTTCTCCCTCTTCTCATCAATAATTTTAGCATGCTCTACAACCCAATCCAGAGACTTTCTTCTCAGAATATCTTCCTTGAGAAGGCCCATGCTTCTCCTCTCCTCCAGACTCCTCTCCAACTCCTCAGGATTTCTGTTTATCCTGCCCGCAATGGCTTTGATTTCCTTATCAGCCTCTTCATCGGAAACCTTAAGACCTTCTCTCCGGGCAATTTCCTCCAAAACGAGTTCGTTCTTGACTCTCTTTTCAGCGTCTCCCCTGAGGTCCTGCTTCACATCCTCCAGAGTACTTTTGGTGGCTTCAAGATAATTATCTAAAGTCAGGCCTCTTCCCCGAAGACTGAAAGCAAACTCTCGAATTATCTCCTCCGTACCTCGATTCACCATAACCTCGGGCATCTCTACTTCGGATTCGACGCTGATCTGCTCAAGGAGATCCTGGCGGATCTTTTCCTCGGCCTGAGCCTTCTTTAGCCCCTTTAGTCTTTCCCTAAAACTTTCTCGGAGTTCCTCAAGAGTATCGAATTCTCCTATCTCTCTGGCAAAATCATCATTTAAGGGAGGTAAAACCTTTTGCTTTACCTCCTTGACAAGTACCTTAAACCTGACTTTCTTGCCTGCAATCTCTGAAAAGTCGTAATCCTTCGGAACATCCACCCAAACATCCTTTATCTCACCCTTGCGAGCGCCTACCATCTGTTCTTCAAAGCCGGGAACAAAAGCATTCAAGCCAACTTCCAGCAGATAATCGGTTGCCGAACCTTCCTCAAAGGGTTTCCCGTCAACAAAACCATCGAAGTTGATCAGGACGAAGTCCCCTTTGCGGACATTCCTCGCAACGGGTTCAAGTCGAGCAAACCTGTCCCTTAAGATGCCAACCTGCAGGTCAACCTCCTCCTCAGTCACCTCCGTGGGAAGCCTTTTAACCTCCACCCCTTTGTACTCACCCAACTTCACCTGGGGTTTGACCTCCACCGTGGCATTAAATGAGAGAGGTTGTCCCTCTTCAAATTTAGTGATTTCGATATCGGGCTTGTCGATGGGCTCAATGCCGGACTTTTCCACCGCTTGCAAATACCAGATGGGAATCACATCCCGCAGCGCCTCTTCCAAAACCGATTCCTTGCCGACCCTAGAATCGATCACCCTACGAGGAATCTTGCCCTTCCGAAAGCCAGGGATATTCGCCTTTCTAGAAACACTCTCGTAAGCCCTGACGATAGCCGAGTCCAGATCGCTGGCAGGGACTTCAACCCTCAATAAAACCTTGTTCTTCTCCAGCTCCTCAACGGTTGTTTTCAAGCGCTCTCCTCCTCAAATAACCTAAGTATACCAGATGCCAGGTGCCGAGGGCGGGATTCGAACCCGCACAGTTTTTCAACTACGAGATCCTAAATCTCGCGCGTATGCCAATTTCGCCACCTCGGCTGAAGTGGGTCGTACAGGACTCGAACCTGTAACCTTGGGATTAAGAGTCCCCTGCTCTTCCAGTTGAGCTAACGACCCTTCCGTTATTGATTTGGCTCACCTTATTAATACTCGTGTGTTCTTATGATTATGAATTCTTGATTTTGGCCTAGCTCCGGTTTTTATTATTAATTTTGCATTCTTAATTCTTAAATTAATTCAGCACCCTCGGCTCGACTCGAACGGGCGACCTGCGGATTCGAAGTCCGACGCTCTAACCAACTGAGCTACGCTCACCATAAATTTGCTGATGGCTTATGGCTGATAGTGTCTAGCTTGTCTTCATAAACCTTCACAAGCCACAAGGCCATTTGCCATAAGCTATATGCTATCTGCCGACTTGGCGCGCCTGGAGGGAGTCGAACCCCCGGCCCTCAGATTCGAAGTCTGATGCTCTATCCTGCTGAGCTACAGGCGCAGTTAGTCAAGAATCTGTTAGTCGGTAGTAGGAAGTCTCTTAAAACTAACTACTCCTTACTATCAACCCCCAACTGTCAACCACCAACTCCCACTATTCACTCCCCGCCAGCGGCGGGGCTGGGTCTCGACC
>DNCG01000083.1:7327-8107 GCA_003491635.1 Actinomycetota bacterium | reverse complement strand
GAGAGGTTCCGACCTGAGAGGTCTCCGACCCGAGGGGGTGAGCGAGGGGATTCGAACCCCCGACCTTTGGATCCACAGTCCAACACTCTAACCAACTGAGCTACGCTCACCATAAATTTGCTGATGGCTTATGGCTAATAGTGTCTAGCTTGCCTTCATAAACCTTCACAAGCCACAAGGCCATTCGCCATAAGCTATATGCCATCTGCCGACTTGGCGCGCCTGGGAGGAGTCGAACCCCCGACCCCCGGATTAGAAGTCCGATGCTCTATCCTGCTGAGCTACAGGCGCAGTTAGTCAAGAATCTGTTAGTCAGTAGTCGGAAGTCTCTTAGTTTCTCGTCCTTCGTCCCTCGTCTCAAGTCACCAGGCTTCAGTCTTCAGCCTTCAGCCCTAAACTCCCCACTCCGCACTCCTGACTACCAACTCCCCACTATTCACTCACCGCTTTCAGTGGGGCTGGAGCGGACGACGGGACTCGAACCCGCGACCAACGGCTTGGAAGGCCGTGACTCTACCAACTGAGCTACGTCCGCACAATTTTTCGTGACGAAAAATTTTGAAATTTCCAAAAATCTTTAATTTCTAGAAAGTCGGGGTGAGAGGATTTGAACCATCCTCCAGCGCTCCGCGCTTCCTGTGGGGGCAAGCCCCCCTAGGACGCTCGCCCGCCTTGCGAACTCGCTGTCACCCCCCAAGCCTGGGGGAAATCCTTCCCCCAAACCCCCTTGGTCGGAGTTTCAAATTCTCAGTGCTCTGTGGTCGGGGTGAGAGGATTTGA
>DNCG01000083.1:0-7216 GCA_003491635.1 Actinomycetota bacterium | reverse complement strand
TCGGGGTGAGAGGATTTGAACCTCCGACCTCTTGCTCCCAAAGCAAGCGCGCTAAACCAAACTGCGCCACACCCCGTATAAAATCGGTCGGTGGTCCACCGTTACATGGAGATTGAGCGAAAAGAGTATAGAATAAATGGTCAACCCAGTCAAACCTCCAAACCCGACCGTTATCCGATTGACAAAGTGCGCAATCGCTTCACCACTATATTATAACACCAGACGCTTATAGCACGCAGATGGGGATTCTCCTCAAGGGTTGATGTCTGGCTTTTTCCCCAATAGTCCCTTCATCCTTCTAAAAGCCTGCCCCCGATGGCTGATTCTATTCTTCTCCTTCGCCGAAAGTTCCGCCATGGTTTTTTCGTAACCCGAGGGGATAAAGAGGGGATCATAACCAAAACCACCAACACCCCGGACTCCGAAGCCAATGCGTCCTTCGCATACCCCCTCCGTTATTAAAGTACGCCCCGCGGGATCGGCAAAAGCGGCGACACACCCATAGCGGGCCGTTCTTTCTTCAACTGGACGCCCTTCGAGCTCTCTCAGAAGCTTAGCGTTGTTTTCTTCATCAGAGGCCTCCTCCCCCGCATATCGGGAAGAGAAAGTCCCGGGTTTTCCCTCCAACGCATCCACTTCCAATCCAGAATCATCGGCGAGAGCCGGTAGCTGAAAATAGCTCGCAATAGCCCTCGCTTTCAGAAGAGCATTCTCCCGAAAGGAGTTTCCGGTCTCTTGAATCTCGGGCCAACTACAAAAATCCCGATACGAAAGGAATTCGATACCGGGCAGTTTAATGATCTCCTTTATCTCCCTTATCTTTCCGTCATTCCGACTGGCGATTACTACCCTCAACTAATTCCTCAAACTCCTCCCCGACGATCGATTTCTGACACTCCATTAGCTCCCTTATCCCCTTCTCCGCCAACTTTAGCAGTTTATCCAGCTCCTCCTTCGAAAAGGGGTGCTTTTCAGCGGTACCTTGAATTTCCACAAACTTGCCCGAGCTGCTCATAACAACATTCATATCCACCTGGGCAGAAACATCCTCCGGACAACACAGATCGAGACACGGGACACCATCCACAATGCCCACACTGGTTGCCGCCACATACTCCCTCAAGGGAAATTCGGTTATCTTCCCTTCTTTCAACAGATATTTTACAGCATCGAAGAGTGCGATGAAGGCTCCCGTGATGGAGGCGGTCCTCGTTCCCCCATCAGCTTGGATCACATCACAATCCACCCAAATGGTAATCTCAGGCATCTTTTCCAGATCCGCCACAGCCCGAAGGGAACGGCCGATGAGGCGCTGAATCTCATGGGTTCTTCCCCCAACTCTACCAGAAGTGGATGCCCTCGATGTGCGGACAGTCGTGGATCGCGGAAGCATAGCGTACTCCGCGGTTATCCATCCTTGGCCCGTTCCCTGTAGAAATTGGGGAATTTTATCCTCGACGCTGGCGGTGCAGATTACCCTGGTATTTCCCAGCTCGAAGAGAACTGACCCCTCCGCGTGGGGAATATAATTCCTGACGATATTCACCTTGCGCAAATCGTTCGACTTTCTGCCATCGACCCTCTCCATGAAAATCACCTCAGAAACTAAATCTCGTAGCTCTTGTTTTCCTCCGCCAAAATCACTTCTCCCCCAAAAAACGCTTCCGCCTCCTTTTTAGACACAGAGCAATCATAGGCCGGCCAGATATGGGTCAAAAGCAACCGCTTCACATCCGCCTCCCGGGCGATCTTTCCAGCCAGCCCCGCACTTAAGTGACCGACCTGGAGATGGGCATCCTTCTCTTGAAGCATCGCCTCACAGATGAGCATATCCACCCGTCGCGCCGCATCGACCAGACGAGCGCTGTAGGAGCAATCGGAAGAATAAACTATCCTCGACCCATCCTCGACCGCCACCCCATAGGTTGGGATTAGATGAGGCACCTCAAAGAACTCCAATCTGCAGTCACCGATCTCTAAGCTCGATCCACCCCATATGGTCCCGAACTCGAATACCTCCAAAAATTTTTTCCGGCCCTCGTCAGAGACAATCCTGGTGAGAAATTCCTCGGCACCAGCGGGAGCAAGGATGCGAAGTGGGAGAGCTCCCTCACCAAACTGCAGATAGTACCGCAAGGGATAGATGTCGAGAAAGTGGTCCGTGTGAAGATGCGTGATTATAACGGCGTCGAGATCGAAAGGATCGACCCACCGAAATAGGTTGCTCAAAACTCCCGTGCCCAGATCCAGTAGAATATTTGTATCAGCCTCTCTCACAAGGTATCCACTGCAAGCTCTCCCGGGAATGGGATAAGTGGCCGAACTTCCCAAAACGATTAACTTCATTTTACCCGCTTCCTAACTTTCGAGCCAGGACATCTGCCCTCACAAATAACTTCCTTCTCAAAAGAAAGAGCAATAGGGGGTAGCCAAGGCAATAGACAGCTACGGTTTGCCCCGCCCCAATATAAAGAATTGCTATCGGATAGGAAACTTTGAGTGCATCGGGAATACCCAATATATACTTCAGCATGAATGCTATCCCAATAGCGTTAATGACCACCGGGGGGAGAAGCGCCAGAATGGGCTTTCTTATCTTCCAGGTGAGATAAGCAGCGATTAAAGTGAGGAAAGAGCCCCCAAAAATATCCCACGGCCCAAGCCCTCCATAGATGTTGGCAAGCACGCAACCGACGAAAAGACCGGGAATAGCTGCCGGCTCAAAATAGGCGAGAACGGTTAGCGCTTCCGAGATTCGAACCTGAGCCAGGTAATAACTTATCGGTGCAAAAACGATGGTTATCGCCGCATAAAGGGCCGCTATCATCGCTCCTCTGACCAGAAAATTGATTCTCTTCACAATGCTACCTCCGTACCCAAACTCACCTTCTCCACCCGCTTTATCTCCCTGCCCAAAAATCGCCTCCCCAGCCTGAGAAACTTGCTCTCGTCTCCGGTGGAGAGAAAGCGATAAGTGGGAGAACTCTTCTCCTTTCTCAAATGCCCTCGACAAGTCAGTATTTCCCTGACCTCTCGTGCCGCTTCCTCGGCGGAGCTAACCAGCCTGACATCTTTCCCCATGATCTCCCCGATCACCTCACTCAAGAGAGGATAATGGGTGCAACCGAGGATCAGGGTATCCACACCAGCCGAGATAAGTGATTCTAAATATCTTCCAACAATCCGCCTGGCCTTTTCACCTGTCACCACGCCCCGTTCAACAAAATCAGCTAGATCGGGACATGCTTGAGAGAAAACCTTCGCCCCGGCATCGAGAGTATGGATGGCGCGATCGTAAGCTCCGCTGGATATAGTGGCCTGTGTACCCACAACACCGATGCGTCGATTTCGTGTAGCTTGAACCGCCGCTCTGGCTCCCGGCTCGATGACCCCCAGGATGGGGATGTCGAAATGGGCTTGAGCAAGAGTGAGAGCGGCCGATGAGGCACTGTTACAGGCTATTACCACCATCTTCACACCCTCGCACTGTAGAAAGCTCACTATCTCAAAGGCGAATCTCTTTAACTCATCCGCCCCCCGAGAGCCGTAAGGGAAGCGAGCCGTGTCCCCGAAATAAAGGAGGCTCTCATCGGGAAGCTGCTTCATTATTTCCCCGGCGACGGTCAGGCCCCCAACCCCTGAATCGAAGACGCCAATTGGTTTTCCGTCCAAGTGCTCACCTCAACATCGATAATCCATTTACTTCGCCCACCTCGGGCGGATCGCCTTATTATAAATCCAATTCCCTAAAATTTAAACACAGGCCTCGGACCTGGCACCTTGAGGTCCACGCAGGAAAGTGACATTTACTATTATGACCACGTCGTAATTTCGCCCGGTCATACTCCCTCCAATTACTAATTCTTTTGAACCGGCCGGAATCCCTTTCCAAAATAAAAAGAGGCTAAAGAGCCTCTTAAAACCAAATGGTGGAGTTAACGGGACTATTGGACAGCCTATTAATTTTTAGTCCTGAGGATGTAGACGAATTGCCCTTCGACTCGGTCAATGAGTTTCCCTCGCTCAGGGCATTCAACTCATAAATAAATGGTTTACCATGAGCGACCCCGCCATCGGCGGGGGAGTCGAATAGTGGAGGTGCGGGGAGTCGAACCCCGGTCCTGAGATACTCCCACGAGAGCATCTACGGGCGTATCCCGCCTTTAAACTTCGCCCTCAAGAATCCGACGGGCGGGAACCTCTTGAGAACTATCCCGCATTTTTTCCCTCGCCCTTACGGGAGTGGGAGCGAGGTAGCTCACTCGCGACGCCACACCTAAGACCATGAGCAAATCTTAGGGGACGTGACCACTAAATTAAGCGGCCAGTGCGTAATCGTTGGCGTTTATTTTAAACGCCCCGGTGGTTTTACGAGGAACCAGGACCTCGGCCAGCTTCTCTCATTTCGGTACCCCAGTCGAAACCCATCACCCCCAAAATTAGTAAGGAGTGGGGAGTGGACAGTGGGTAGTATATTTTTTAGCTTCCGACTCCCGACTGCTTACTTTTTACCTTTTATTCTCTCACTGAGTGCTCGCTCAGCTTCGCGCTTCGCCGTCTCTTCGGCGATCGCCCTGCGTTTATCGTAGAGTTTTTTGCCCCTCGCCAGCCCCAACTCTATTTTAACAACTTGACCGGAAAAGTAAACCTTGAGGGGGACAAGCGTATAGCCCCTCTCTTTAATCCCGCCGATCAAACGCCTGATTTCAAGCTTGTGCAACAGAAGTTTGCGCGTCCTCCTGGGATCTTGCTCAGATAATCTTCCGTACTCGTAGGGAGCAATATGCATGTTGTGCAGGAAAACCTCGCCATCCTTGACCCTGGCAAAGCTCTCCTTGATGCTTACCCTGCCAGCCCGAACTGACTTGACCTCCGATCCCTGGAGAGCTATTCCGGCCTCGTATGTCTCATCGATAAAATAGTCGTGATAAGCTTTTTTGTTAGTCGCTACAACTTTCCCTTTTGCCATCTCTTCTATTCCCCTCGTCCCTCACACCTAGTTTTTGCCAGATGCTTGCCTGTCGGCAAACAGGTCCGATGACGGAAATGAAAAATGGAGAATGAAAAAAATTCTTAATTTTAGTGGCTATCATCTGTCAACTGTGAACTGGTCCCTGTACTCTGGCCCCTGTACCCTGTACTCTGATTCCTGGTAGCTGGCAGCTAACTATACCAACTCAAAATCTATCCTCCTCTCCCCAACAACTACGCTAACCACTTTCACCAGAACCTTTTGACCTAGACGAAATATCTTACCAGTGCGTTCCCCGCGCAGTAGAAAATGCTCCTGTTCAAAATGATAATAATCGTCGGTCATACTGCTCACATGGACTAATCCTTCTGCGGAATTAGGAAGTTCAACGAAGAGCCCGTACGAAGCAACCCCGGAGATTATCCCCCAAAAAGCATCCCCTATATGATCCTTCATGAGCTCACACAGCTTGAGCTCGACCGACTCTCTCTCCGCCTCAGCAATCTCCCTCTCCTTCACCGAGCAGTGCTCGCAAACATCTTCCAGTCTCTCGACCAAATCCAGGACATCCGGGTGCGACATCTCGTTTTTAAGTACGCTTTTGACAAGACGATGAACGACCAGGTCGGGATGCCTCCTGATGGGGGAGGTAAAATGAGCGTAACATCCCGAGGCCAGCCCAAAATGAGGCAGACACCGTGCTGCATATCTGGCCTGCTTCATCGCTCTGAGCATGAGATAGTTGATGAGGAGTTTTTCCGGTCTGTTGTGAGCAAAAGCTATTATGTTCTGCAAAGTTCTCGAAGGAGCCGTTTTTATCCCTTCAGGGTGAACCTTCGGGGTGAACCCCTTCAGAGGGTAACCCAGTTCCTTGATCAATTCCCCTATTTGCAATAGAGCTTCGGGATCGGGCCTCTCGTGCACTCGATAGATCATTGGTGCCCTTCGCCGGTGCATAAACCCCGCGACGACCTCATTGGTGAGGATCATTATCTCCTCTATCAGTTTGGTGGCAGGGGTCTTCTCCCGTATCACCACCTCCAGAGGTTTTAGCTGCTCGTCCAGAATGACCTTCGGTTCTATGGTTTCAAAGTTGATGCTCCCCCGTTTTATCCTTCGTAGCTCCAAAACATCGCTCAGTTCCCTCAATGTCGCCAGACAGTCTCTCAGCTTCTCGCTCTCGAAGTCCCCCGTGATAAAGAGCTCATCGACACCCTCGTAAGTCAAACGAGCACCGCTATTGATGACCCCCTCCGTCAAGGTGAAATCCTTCGCCTCCCCGGCTGGATTGATGACCATCTCCGCAGAAAAGGAAAGTCGATCCACTCCTGGGTTGAGACTGCAGATCTCGTTGGACAATTTCGGGGGAAGCATGGGGATAACCCTGTCCACCAAATAAGCACTAAATCCTCTCTCAGCAGCCTCTTCATCCAAAAGCGAGCCCAGAGAGACATAGTGCGAAACATCGGCTATGTGCACCTTGAGAAGAAAGTTGCCCCTATTGTCCTTACTGGCAGAGACAGCATCATCGAAATCCTTGGCATCCAACCCATCGATGGTCACCGTGAACTCGGAACGATAATCCTTCCTACCTGCGAGTTCGCTCGAATGAACCACATCAGGGATATCCGCGCACTCCTCGATCACAGCAGGGGGAAAGACAGTCGGAAGGTCATGCTCCCTGATCACAACCTCTATCTCCACGCCAACAACGGATTCGTCCCCCAGAATCTCCACAATCCTTCCCACCGGACCACGTCTCTTATCGGGATACTGGTCTATCTTTGCTACGACGATATCGCCCCTTGAAGCACCGAAGGTGAGCCCCGGGGGAACGAGAAGATCGTAAAAAATCCTTTTGTCCGCAGGGACAACGTAACTGACCTTTCCTCTTTTCTCAAACCTACCTACTATCCTCTCCTGGACCCTCTCCAGGATGCGAACGATCTCCCCTTCCCTGGCTCCTCCCTTCCGCAACCTCCGGGACAAGCGCACTACAACCTTATCGCCATGCATGGCTCCGTTCATATCATACGCTCTTACAAAGACATCTCCGCCTTCGCTTCTAACGAAACCATAGCCCTTCCTGTTGACCTGAAGGTGACCGACGATCAGATTCATGTGCTCGGGCAATCCATACCTGTCAGCTCTAGTCTTGATCACCCTACCTTCCCGCTCCAGCATCTGGATGGCCCCCTCGAGTTCCCTCCTGGAAACGCCCGCATCCTCCAGCAACTCGGAAAG
>DNCG01000087.1 GCA_003491635.1 Actinomycetota bacterium | reverse complement strand
ATTCTTGATTTTTAGTGGCTGTTATCTGTCAACTGTCACCCGTCAACTGCAAACTGACCTCTGGCTCCTGACCCTGGCAGCTGGCAGACGTGAGCTATTCAATTCTCGGAAACAGCGGCTTTTCTTTGGTTACAACCGTGCCCGGCTGGATCCGTCCCCAGGCAGCCGCATCGGAGATGGTTTGATCGCTCAAACTCTCCCGTATCCCCAGCTGAGACCAGATCTTCTCCGCCGTCTCCGGCATGAAAGGAAGGATGAGAATGGTGATGAACCTTATGCAATCGAGCAGGGTATACATCACAGTGGCCAGACGCTCGGTCTTTTCCTCTCTGGCCAAAGCCCAGGGCGCGGCGGTATCGATGTACTTATTCGCCCTGTTTACAACCGTCCATATCTCGGCCAGACTCTCCCTGAGTTTCAGTTGACCCATCAGGCAATCCAGCCCCCGAACAACCCCACTCGCCCTCTCCCTCAGCTCGGTTTCGAGGGTGGTGGGTTCGCCTGGTTCGGGGGTCTCCCCTCCATAATATTTCTCCATCATCGGGATGGTTCGGTGCAAGAGATTGCCCAAATCGTTGGCCAGGTCGGAGTTGTAACACTCCTCCAACCTCTTTATCGAAAAATCGCCATCCTGACCGAAGGGAAACTCGGAGAGGATGAAATAGCGAATGGCATCGGCCCCGTACTGCCTGGAGAGCTGGATGGGATCGATGACATTACCCAAGGATTTGCTCATCTTCTCCCCGTTCACCGTGAAATAGCCGTGAATGAAATATTCCCGGGGCAGCTCAACCCCCAGGGCCATGAGCAGAGATGGCCAGACAGTGGCGTGAACCCTCAGGATGTCCTTGGCCATGAGCTGCACATTGGGTGGCCAAAATCTCTCGAAATTTTTTCTGTCCTCCGGCCAACCAAGCCCGGTGAGGTAGTTCAAGAAAGCATCCACCCATACATAGGTCGTGTGCGAGGGGTCGAAGGGAAGAGGAATGCCCCACGAGACCTTTTCCTTGGCGCGGGAAATGGACACATCTTGGAGTTCTTCCCTCTCGAGAAAGGAGACCATCTCGTTCTTGCGCTCCGATGGTCTGATCTTAAGCTCGTCCTTTTTTATCAATCCCAAAAGGCGCTCTTGGAATACGGAGAGCTTGAACAGATAGCACTCCTCCGAGCGCACCTCCGGCTCCATCTTGTGGTCGGGACACTTGCCATCCACCAGATCGCTTTTGGTCTTAAACTGCTCACAGCCGACACAGTAAAGCGCCTCGTATTTTCCCTTATGGATGAAGCCACCATAGTACAAATCCCGCAAAACCTTCTTCACCGCCTCCTCGTGGCGGACATCGGTCGTGCGAATGAAGTTATCGTATTTTATGTTCAACACCCGCCAGGCCTTCTTGAACTGGCCAACTATCTCATCGCAGAAGACCTGAGGCAACTTTTTTGCCTTCTCGGCGGCCTGCTGAACCTTGAGGCCATGTTCGTCGGTACCGGTCAAAAAGAACACCTCGCGTCCAGTGAGCCTGTGATAGCGGGTCAAGACATCAGCGGCGATCGTCGTATAGGAATGCCCGATGTGTGGCACATCATTTACATAATATATGGGAGTTGTAACATAAAATGTCTCTCTATTTATTTTTTCATTCTCCATTTTTCATCAACTCTTCAGTTCCTCACTCCTCACTCCCGACTCCCCACTTTTTCTGCCATCCGCTATCAGCTATCCTTCGACTACACTCAGGGCAAGCAGCTCAGGATAAATCTGCTATCTACCAACAGCTTGACTGCATTTTTCCACAACCATATAATTGGAGTTGACCATTGTCAAGGTCGTAGAGGAGGTCAAAGATGAAATCGACGGGCATAGTCCGCAAGATAGACGAGTTGGGAAGGATTACCATCCCCATGGAACTTCGCCGCACTCTGGGCATCCAGGTCAAGGACCCTCTCGAAATCTACGTGGACAAGGACAAGATCATTCTCACCAAATATGAGACCGCCTGCATCTTCTGTGAAAATACCAAAAACATCGAAACCTACATGGGCAAAAATGTCTGCCGGGACTGTAAGGAAAAAATGGGCTCCGAGTGCCTCCGCTAGTCATCCTTCTCTCGTGATATCTTAACCCTTTTCACCGCCTCGTAGAGCATCCTTGGAGAAACTCCCTCTTCCTCAGCAATCTTCTTAACCGCTTCCCTTCTGGTAAAACCCTCTTTCATCAACCATATTACTCGCGAGTCGAGGGAACCAATATCCGCCAAGCTCCTTTTCTCCTCAGCTCCCTCCATAACCACAACCATCTCACCTTTCAACTTCCTCTCTCGAATCCGCTCCAGCACCTGAGAGATGCTTCCCCTGATGACCTCCTCGAACTTCTTGGTCAACTCCCTGACCAAAACCATCCCTCTGTCTCCCAAAACCTCGAGTGCATCCACCAGAAGATCCTCGATCCGATGGGGTGATTCGTAGAAGACCAGGGTTCTTTTCTCATCGCTAAGTTCTTTGAGGGCTCTCAGGCGTTCACCCCTCTTCCTGGGAAGAAAGCCCCGGTAGATGAAGCTATCGGTGGGAAGGCCAGATATGACCAGGGCAGTGAGGAAGGCGGAGGGGCCGGGGAGAACCTCCACCCCGATTCCGGCTTCGAGGCAGGCTTTGATCAACCTATGTCCAGGGTCGGCCAGACCCGGCATCCCGGCATCGGAAACCAAGGCAATGTCTTGTCCCCCTTCAAGCTTTCGGAGGAGTTCTTTCCCCCTGGTGATCTCATTGTGCTCATGGTAGCTGGTGAGCGGGGTTTTAATCCCATAGTGCGTGAGGAGTTTGCGGGTCTGTCTGGTATCTTCGGCCGCGATGAGGTCAACTTCCTTTAAGGTCTCCAGAACCCGAAAGGTGATATCCTTAAGATTTCCGATGGGGGTGGCGCAGACAAAAAGCTTCCCTTTGCTCATGAAAATATGATAGCCCTTCAAAGCCAAAAATGCTATCAGCTAGACTTTGGGCTTAGAACAAACACAAGCCAAATCCTGGGATGGAATATATCAATCCTCGCCTAGCTTTCGGTATCGATCTTTAAATCGGCGGTGCGTATCTTTTACTTATTCCTCGACGATGGCTTCGGCGGGACAGTTCTCGGCGCAAGTCCCGCACTCCACACACTTGTCCTGATCTATCACATATTTGTCCTCGCCCTCGCCGATGGCACTGGATGGGCACTCATCGGCGCAGGCGCCGCAACAGAGACAATCATCGGTAATCCTGTAGGTCATCCTCATACCCCCTTTCGCCGGTTCCCGGTGCTCCGACTGCCCCTCATCCTATTTCAATCAGGTTGTATTTTCTAGTCCCCAGCCCAAGTTCCTCCCCATACCTGAGCTGAATGCTCCAATCGACAGCCGGATAGAGAGAGCGAAACTTATCCCTGCTTCCGGGCTCGCCTAACTTCGTTCCCTTGATGCCTTGTGATCTATTGATGAGATCGACCCCGGCCTGATCGATGGCCACGGGATCCAGGGAGGCCAGGATGCCCACGTCGGCCACGATGGGAGCATCGCTCCATTCCCAACAGTCGCAGTCCGGGGAGACATCCATGAGGAAATTCATGAAACCAACTTTGCCTCGTTTTTCCTTCAGAGCCCCGAGAACATGCTCCACGATCTTTTCCTGAAGATTTTCGGGCTCGGCCTTCCAACTTATGGCGATGGCCGAATGGGGACAGGTCACGGTGCACTCACCGCAACCCCAACACTTCTCCGAATCTATTCTCGCCTTTTTCGCTTCGCCCGATCCAAGGAGAGAGATCGCACCGGCGGGGCACCACTTAAGGCACTTCCCACAACCAACGCACACCTTCTCGTCCACAACGGGAAGGACATCTGAGTGCATCATCTGCTTAGCGCTTCGACAACCCAAGCCCATTCCCAGGTTCTTGAGCGTCCCGCCAAAGCCGGTCATCTCATGTCCTTTGAAATGGGAGAGGGCAATTAGACTATCAGCATGGCAAGCGGCGCTGCCGATCTTGACCTCCTTAAAATGCTTGCCATCTATGGAAACGGAGACATAATCCTTCCCAGTAAGACCATCGGCAATGACCAGCGGGGCGCCAACAACTTCATAGGTGAATCCGTTCTCGATGGCAGTCTGAAGATGATCAACGGCGTTCCAACGAGAGCCAGTGTAAAGGGTGCTTGTATCCTCAAGAAAGGGCTTCCCGCCGCAAGTCTTGATCTTATCCACCACCCGGCGTACAAAGATGGGGCGGAGATAGGCGGTACTGCCGCGCTCCCCAAAGTGAACCTTGACCGCCACAAGATCCCCCTTCTCTATCAAGGCCGGGAAACCAGCTCTCTCGAAGAGGTCGTCGACCTTCTCAAGCAGACTCCTCTTTTCAAGTGCTCTCATGTTCACAAAATATACATCGGCTCTCATTTTCTCTCCTTGCTGCTGGTCCCTGGTACCTGGTGCCTAGTTCCTGGTTAGCTTAGAGCTCGGAGCCAAGAGCTTGTTTCGTTATTCGGAATTCGTTACTCGCTATTCGTAATTCGTTATTGGTTATTCGTTATTTGAAATTGGTTTTGCCCTTCCTAATTTCTAATTCCGAATTCCGAATAACTAATTTCTAATTGTTGCTCCCTGACCCCTGACAAGTGGCTGCTCCGCCTATCCCCTCCAGGGCCATGGTTGCCGCACCAATTACCCCGGCCTCGGCCCCCAGCTTGGCTTGGACGATCTCGACTCTTCTCGAATCGGGGCTCATCACTCTTTTCTCCAACTCCTCCCGCGCTGGGCCCAGGATGAGCTCACCCGCTTCAGCCAGACCACCGCCGGCGATGATGATCTCCGGATCGAAGACGTTTACGAGGTTGGCCAGACCTATGCCCAGCATCCTCCCCGCCTCCGAAAGTATCTCCCTTCCCAAAACATCCCCTTTGCCAGTGGCGGTAGTCACCGTCTTAGCCGTGATGTTCTCAACCTTACCGCCGGCCAACTCCAGGATCGAGGAGGCACGTCCACCCGCCACGGCTTCCCTGGCCCTGACGGCGATCGCCTGGCCAGAGGCGAGCGCCTCCAGACAACCATGATTCCCGCAACCACAAAGCGGGCCCCGGGGATCGATGACCATGTGGCCTATCTCTCCAGCATACCCTCGTGTCCCCCGATAAATCTTCCCATCGACTATAATACCTCCCCCAATTCCAGTTCCCAGGATGATGAAGACTAAATTCGAGCTTCTCTCACCAGCACCGTAACGACATTCGCCCAGAGCGGCTACGTTGGCATCGTTGTCCACGAAGGTGGGCAGGCCAAAGAAGCTACGAACCTCTTCTCTCAAGGGAACTCCCTTCAGGGGAAGGTTGGGGGAGAAAGTCACCATCCCCTCTTCCCAATCAACCAGACCGGCCACACCCAAACCGGTACCCAAGACACCGGGGTCTCGGGTCAGGAGCTCGCCAATCACCTCTTTAACGGCTTCGATGAGAACCCGTGCATTGGTTGTGGGGGTGGGTTTCTTTAATGATGTGAGAAGATTCCCACCATCATCAACCACACCTCCCATAATCTTCGTTCCCCCGATGTCCACTCCAATCAGATGTTTTTTCATTCAATCCCGCCCACATTTAAAACAAAACCCCCGACTCGCCGGGGGGAGATGCCCCGCCATTGGCGGGGTGCCCAAAACAACCTTCTTTCTACTCTTCCATCTCGGGTCCATAAACACAAACTCTATTCCTGCCACCTTCCTTGGCAAAATAAAGGGCTCTATCCACCCTGTCAATCAGCTCCACCTCATCCTTCGTGTCATCGGGATAAGTGGCAACACCCGCACTGATGGTCCTCTTGACCTTGGGCTCCTTTTCATCGCCTTCGAACTCGGTGGCCTCGATATCTCTTCTCACTCTCTCGGCTACCTCTTGAGCTGCTCGGGTGCCCGTATTCGGCAAAAGCAGCGCAAACTCCTCTCCACCATACCTGGCAACCACATCGATCGCCCTGATATTCTTCAGGAGTACCTCCGCCACCTTCTTGAGGAGAAGGTTGCCCTTGGCATGGCCGAATCGATCATTGAACGACCTGAAAAAATCGATGTCTACCATTACCAGAGAAAGCTTGCTCCCGAACCTGTCCGCCCTCTTCCTTTCCTCCTCCAGCCTGTTCGTAAAGTAAGCGTAGTTGTGAAGACCGGTCACTCTGTCGACCAGGGAAAATCTCTCCAACCTCTCCCGCTGCTCTCTTTGTCTTCTGGAAACCAAACCAATCACCACCCCCATTACCAACATTAGAACCACTCCGAAAGCAATTTCCATGAACGGCGCCAAACCTTTCCCCGCCAGAGGCGAGGCTCCACCTAATTCCCAGAGGAAATACGTCCTGTAAATGTAGAAGGCACAAAACAACCCGGTACCCAGGGCGACCAAAACCGCTCCCCAAACATCGTAGGCGAGTGCGGCCAGAAGAACGGGTATCAAGTAGAGATACCAATAGAGCGTCGCCCCTTGAGTGGCAACTATGAAGAAGGTCACTCCCGCAAAGGAAGCGATGATGAGAAATAAAACAATACCAGAGTTGCGCAAAGAATCTCCTCTCTCCAGGCCACAAACCACCGATACCAACACTGTGTATTTTACACAAAAGAGAGAAAAGTCCTTTTATTTCAGGTGCCTGACGACCTCCCTCGCGAAAATGCAGATGCCCAGGATAAAGCCCAGAAGGAAAATGCTCCAGGGAAATTTGGTGGGTATTTCGCTCCTCAAGATGACCCCGAAATTCCAAACGAAGGAAAGGAAGACAATCAGGCCGGCCAGAATCTCCAACAGCCAGCTCCCCCGTGAGAATCGCAGAGGCCTTTCTACCTCCTCAAACCATAATATCGTGAGGGCGGCCAGGATCAAGGCCAGCGACACCAAAACCGGTGCCAGGACTGGTCCGAGCCAGGGGACGGGGATCAGAAAAAGGAT
>DNCG01000086.1:457-5200 GCA_003491635.1 Actinomycetota bacterium | reverse complement strand
CTAGCTTCTCCTCCTCGGCCTCGATTGGTTGTTGGGGAGACTTCTTGGGCGACTCTCTCAATGAGGAAATGGTCATAGACACCACGACCAGCAATAAAATCAACAATATCAGCCAGGGAACAACCCCCCGTCCCATCCTGGAATAGTCGGATCCTGCCACTACCTCCTACCCCCATTCCTGCTCCCGTAAGAGCTCTATCTCATCTCTTGCTCCGCGGGTCATCAAATCAGAAACGCTGTCGTGAGGGTCCTTCCCCTCGTAAAGCACTTCGGTGACATTCTTGGTGATGGGCATCTCTACCCCATGCTTCTCAGCCAGGTATCGAATGGCCAGAGAGGTGCGCACGCCCTCCGCAACCATTCTCATGTCCCGGGAGACTTCTTCCAAGGTCATACCCTTGCCGATCTTCTCCCCCACCGCTCTGTTCCTGCTGTAGCGACTGGTGCAGGTGACAATGAGATCGCCTACCCCAGAAAGACCAGAAAAAGTGAGTGGTCGTGCCCCCATGGTCACACCAAGCCGTGTCATCTCGGCCAGGCCCCTTGTCATCAGGGAGGCCTTGGTGTTATCCCCATAACCAAGGCCATCGGAAATTCCAGCAGCGATGGCAATGACATTCTTGGTAGCTCCTCCCAGCTCAACCCCGACAATATCGGAGTTGGTATAGACCCTAAAATAAGGGGTCATAAAACTCTCCTGTAGCTTCAGGGCAACCTCCCGATTATGAGCGGAAATGACCGTCGCCGAGGGAATTTCCCGACTGACCTCCTCGGCATGATTGGGACCGGAAAGAACCCCAATCTTTTTGTGAAACTCAGCGGGAAGCTCGCTCTCGATCACCTCGGACATCCGCATGAGGCTATCGACCTCGATCCCCTTCACGAGGCTGAGAATAAGCGCTTCGGAAATTAAATGTTCCCGAACTCGCTGGACAATGGAACGCATGGCATGAGAGGGCACCGCAAAAACAACCGTTTTCGCTCCTTCAAGAGCCTCACCAAGATCATCCGTGATTAGAACATTCTGAGGAACCAAAACATCCACCAAATATCTGGGATTGTGGCGAGAGGCTTGCATAACACGGGCCAATTTCGAATCCCTGGCCCATAAGGCGACAGAAAAATCCTTTTTCGCCAGGAGGGCGGAAATGGCCGTCCCCCAGCTGCCCGCACCAACAACGGCAATCTTTCCGCTCACCCTCTCCCCCTCAACTTCGAAAAAACATCCGTTTTAGCTTCCTCCCCTTTCAAAAGACGTTCGAGGTTCGAGCGATGTTTATAGATGACCGCCACTGCCGCAGCGATGCTAAAGAAAACGTAGGGAAGATTCTCCCCATGAAAATAAAGTACCAAAAAAGGAAAGATAAAGGCGATCGTCACCGAGCCGAGGGAAATATATCTCGTCGCCATGAAAATAACAAACCAGATCAGAGAAAGAAAGAGAACAATCTTGGGAAACAGGATAAGCAAAACCCCAGCACTGGTGGCAATGCCCTTCCCTCCGGAGAACTTGAGATAGATAGACCAGTTGTGACCGACTATGGCGGCCAGACCGGCCAAGACAACCACTGAGGCATCGACTCTTGAAAAACAGGCAGAACGACTGATGAGCGTGGGAGTACAGGGAAATAAGTAGCTAGCCAAACAGACCGAAAGAACCCCCTTGAGGATATCGCCCACAAAAACCAGCAAACCGGGAAGAGTGCCCAGCACCCGAAAGGCGTTAGTCGCTCCCAGATTGCCACTACCGCGCTCTCTCAAATCGATGCCGTAAACGCCCTTCCCCATCAGGAGAGCAAAGGAGATGGAGCCCAGCAAATAGCTTAAAACAACCACAAACACCGCTTTAACCAGTACACCCATCAATGCACACTCCCGCCCCTGCCCTTTGACTGCTTTTTCCTAAACCGCAGCCCAAGTGGACACCCCATAAATCCAAAGGACTCTCGCAACTTATTCTCCAAATATCTTCTATAAGAGGTATTGATTACCTGCGGATGATTCACGAAAAACACAAAACCAGGGGGAGCCGTCTTGAACTGTGTAGCGTAAAATATCTTAAGCCTTTCGCCACCCCTGGAGGGAACATACTCCTCCTCCCGCAACCGCTGAACGAAAACATTTAATTGGGGAGTGGGCACCCTTTTTAGATATTCCTCGGCCACCCTGTCCACGATGGGATAGATCTCCTCGATACCTCTTCCGGTCAGTGCCGAGACGAGGAGCTTTGGGGAGTAATTTATGAACCTCATCCTCCAATTAACACCTTGAATTGCTCTCTGAGCAGCCTCTTCCCCTTCGATCAGATCCCACTTGTTGACCAAAATGATACTGGCGCAACCCTTTCCTTCAGCCAATTCAGCGATCTTCTGGTCCTGTTCAGTGGCTCCCTCCGCCGCATCCAAGACTATTAAAGCCAAGCTTGCCCCATCCAGAGCCCTGAGGGTTCTAACGAAACCATAATACTCCACATCCCTCAATTTCTTGCGCCGCCTCAAACCAGCCGTGTCTATAAATCGGTATCTTTTCCCTTCTCGCTCGAGGATGGTGTCCACAGCGTCCCGAGTCGTTCCCGGAACTTCGCTCACGATGACCCTCTCCCATCCGAGCAGGCGATTGAGGATCGAGGACTTCCCCACATTGGGATGCCCAACGATGGCTATAGACAGTGCTTCCTCTTCCGCCTCGACGGCCTCCGGGGGGAGAGATTTTACCAACTCGTCCAGAAAATCACCAATCCCCAGACCGTGAAGAGCCGAGACCTCCCATGGATCACCCAAGCCCAGCTCATAAAAGGCGTATTTGGCCAGCTCCCGTGAGGGATGATCTATCTTGTTCACCACGAGAAAGACGGGCTTTTTAGAAACCCTGAGAATTTTGGAGACCTCCTCATCGTCGGGCAAGGGTCCGGTGGTTCCATCAACGACGAAGATTATCACATCGGCTTCTTCAACGGCCAAAAGAGCTTGCTTGGTGACTGCCTCAGAAATAGAAAGGACGCGGGCGAAATCCAATCCCCCGGTATCAATGAGGGTAAAACATCTTCCTCTCCAATCAGCTTGAATATAATTTCGATCCCTGGTTATGCCAGCTCTCTCATCAACTATAGCTTGCTGACCTGTAGCAATTCGATTGACAAGGGTGGATTTTCCAACATTTTGCCTTCCAACTATGGCAACCAAGGGTAATCTCATACTCCGACCTTCCTCCACTTAGCTTGGGTGGGTTCAAGAAGAACTAAGAAAGAGTGGCGAGTTTCGCCGCTACTTTCTTCAAAATCCAGTCGGGCGTAGATGCCCCCGCAGTAACCCCCACGAAAGCGTCCTTGAAAAACCATTGGGGATCGATCTCTGAGGGCGTCTCAACGTGATGGGTGCGGGGATTGATCTGCCGACAAAGTTGTGCCAGCCGCGTGGTGTTCGCGCTGTTCTTGCCCCCCACAACAAGCATAACGTCTACTTCTCTCGCCAATTGCACTGCAGCCTTTTGTCTATTTGCGGTGGCATCACAGACTGTATTAAAGATCTTCACCTCGCCGACCACGGAAAGGAGTTCAGAGACAATCTTTTTCAAATTTTCCTCAGACTGAGTGGTTTGAACCACCACCCCCGCCCTCTGTACATCCTCGAGATTCGATAAATCCTCGACCCTCTCCACTACGAGTGCTCCTTCACCAGAGTGAGCCAAGATCCCGATAACCTCGGGATGATCTCTTTCCCCCACAACAACCAGGTGATAACCCTCCGCCACCAGCTGAGCCGCACACCGCTGTGCCTTCTTGACGAAGGGGCAGGTGGCATCGACCACTCGAAGTCCTCTCTCTTTCGCTTCCTCGATGACTCGCGAATCTACCCCATGAGTTCGAACGATCACCGTTCCAGCATCGATCTCGTCCAAGGTGCTCACCGCGCGCACCCCTTTTTCCTCCAATGAATCCACGACCTGAGGATTGTGGATCAAGGGACCGAGTGTACAGATAGGTTTTGGTAACCTATTCAAAGCCTCTAATGTGAGCTTTAAGGCCCGCTCAACACCATAACAATAGCCAGCGTGTTCGGCAACTTTAACTCTCACTTAACCTCCCCCATCAAATCGAGGATGCTACTCATAATCTGGTCGGTCACCCTTGCAAGATTCTCCCTTTTGCTTCCCTCCTTGGCACCGGCAAAGAAGGGTTTTCCTACAACCACCTTGATGCGCGAGAAACGGGGTAAAATCCTCCTCGGAGTCAATACCCTATCCGTGCCCAGGATTGCCACTGGTACAACGGGGGCACTGCTTCTCAAGGCGACGAGAGCTGCCCCGGGTTCCCCCGGCCCCAATCTCCCAGGACCGAGATGGTACCGTGTGCCCTCCGGAAATAACCCCAAAACCTTCCCCTCCGACAAGAGCCTAAGGGCGGTCTTGTAGGCACTCTTATTCGGCTTACCTCGCTGGACAGGAAAAGCGTGCAACCGCCCG
Source organism: Actinomycetota bacterium (assembly GCA_003491635.1). GTDB lineage: Bacteria > Actinomycetota > Aquicultoria > Subteraquimicrobiales > UBA9087 > UBA9087. Next base: position 739 of record DNCG01000086.1, on the reverse strand, counting down.
ATGAGATAGCTCAAAATGGGCATACGGAATAGCTCCTCTTTGGCCATAAAACAAACTCGCCTTGGATAAGCTGCGAGGCCTAGAACGATGGGATCCAGATAACTAGCATGATTGGCCACAAGGATCACGGGATCGCTCTTTGGAATATTTTCTTTTCCCAAAATCCTCAGACGGTAAAGAACCTTAAATAGGACGGAAAAGACCATACCGACAACGGTATAAAGCAAAAGGGCTACCTCCCGGTCACCCCGCCTTGCCCCGCCGATGGCGGGACAAGGCGGA
>DNCG01000086.1:0-313 GCA_003491635.1 Actinomycetota bacterium | reverse complement strand
AGCTTTAAAACCTCTTCCACCACCTGCCCGGCATCCTTATCGGTGGTATCAATAACATGGGCATCGGGAGCTCTAAGAAGTGGACCTGCGGGACGAGTGCTATCGATCCGATCACGGGAGATGATTTCCCGCTCCACCGAGATGACATCCATCCTATGACCCTTCCCCTCCAACTCCACCTTCCTCCTTCGAGCTCTCTCACGGGGAACGGCGGTGAGAAAAATCTTGACCTCGGCTTCGGGAAAGACCACCGTCCCAATATCACGTCCCTCGACAACTACATTCTTGCCCTTTGCCGCAGCCCTTTGCTGCT
>DNCG01000011.1:1596-2847 GCA_003491635.1 Actinomycetota bacterium | reverse complement strand
CTTCTCCCCCGCTTTCACCAGAGAAACATCCCTGGGAATGATGGCCAGTCCATTGGCTAGAGACATCGATTTTAAAATGCCCGACCCCTGGGGACCCGTGCTCGAGGCTCGATATTCGCCATCCCGTTTCTCAACCCTCACCCTCACATAATGCAGACGCCCCGTCTTCTTCTTTATCTCCTCTTCCAGAGTGGCCTCAACCTCCGGGCGGAAGAGTCTGGACTTTCCCATCATCTTGCGTAAGGCTGGGCGCACATACTCCTCGAAGCAAACCATGGTGGCCACTGGATTTCCCGGCAACCCGAAGATGAGTCTCCCTTCAAAATTCCAGAAGGCAAGGGGCTTACCCGGTTTTTGGGCCACTCGCCAAAACCTCAACTCCGCCCCCAGATCCGCCATCACATCTTTGACCAGATCATAATCCCCCACAGAGACACCGCCCGTGGTCACAATCACATCGGAATCGGCGCCTTTGGTCAACACCTCGCGGATGGTCTCCTTGTCATCGCAAGCGATGCCCAGGGAAACCGGGTGAGCACCACAGGCCAGCACCTGGGCATAAAGGGAGTAGGTGTTGCTGTTTCTGATCTTTCCCGGCTCAAGGGGTTCACCGAGCTCGGCCAACTCGCTTCCGGTGCTCATTATGGCAACCGTTGGCCGTCTAAAGACTTTGACCCCGCTTCTTCCCAGAGAAGCCAGAAGGCCAATTTCGGCCGGGCCGATATCCGTGCCCGATTCGAAAACCCTCTCCCCTCTGGCAATGTCCTCGCCGGCTCGACGAATATTTTCACCCGGTTTGACCTCCCTGAAAATGCACACCAGTTCGCCATCGACTTCAGTATCCTCCTTCTGTATCACGCTATCGGCAAAGAGTGGAACCGTGGCCCCGGTCATAATCCTGGCCGCCGTTCCGGTGACCACCATCACCTTGTTCGTGCCACCTGCGGTCACCGTGTCAGCCATCATCAAACGGGTCGGTCTCTCTTTTTTTGCTCCCTCAGTATCCTTGGCGACGACGGCAAAGCCATCCATGGCCGAGTTATCAAAGGGTGGGATGTCAACATCGGAAATCACATCTTCGGCGAGGACGAGCCCCAAAGAATCAAGGAGCTCAACCTCCTTGACGGGTAAAACCTTTGCCTCTTTTAAGACGATTTCCAGGGCTTCTTTCGGTTCAATCATCACTCCCACTCCCGTATTCGTTACTGGTTATTCGGAATTAGTTTATTGGTTGACGGTTCACGGTTGACA
>DNCG01000011.1:0-1437 GCA_003491635.1 Actinomycetota bacterium | reverse complement strand
TCACGGTTGACAGTTGACGGTTATCGGACGACAGGAATGAAGAATGGAGAATGAAAAGTGAAAAATGTCTTTAAATTCTTAAATCATTCTTCATTCTTAATTCTAAATTTCACCCCTCACCTTGATTCCTGGTTCCTGGTGCCTGACCTCTGGTCCCTGTACCCTGAACTCTTGACCTCTGTCATCTAATTGCTCTCTACTCAATTGTCACTTTTCACTCTTCACCTTTCATTTAGCCATCCACCATCAGCCAACTACTATTTTGCCATCACATGCACAGCGGTTGCCTTAAAGCTCGCCAAAACTCCTCGGCCTTCAGCCAGCCCGAGCTCCTCAACAGATTGCTTCGTCAAGAGCGCGACGAGTGGAAAACCGCAATTAAGACTAACTTTAACCACGGCGCCCAACGGTGTCAACTTCTTTACCCTGGCCTCAAAGTTGTTCCTGGCACTCGACTCCCTAACCTTATCGACGGCACTTAAGACGACGCTCTCCGGCCTGATACCAAGAAGAACCGTGCCGCCCACGGGGATATCGGCAGCCACCTCGACTTCGATACCATCCGCACCAATTACAGCTATGCCATCGTGGTGTGAGATGACCTTCCCTTCTAAAACTGTCTCCACTCCGACGAAGTTCGCCACGAATTCGTTGGCGGGGGCATTAAATATCTCATCGGGCTTGCCAACCTGAACTATCTGCCCATCGTGCATAACCGCAATTCTATCCGCAATGACCAGCGCTTCGGTCTGATCGTGGGTTACATAAAGAGAGGTCTGGTTCATCTCCTTCAACACCGCTCTGAGCTCGTCCCTTAAACTCTCTCTCACCCTTTTATCCAAGGCACTGAGGGGTTCATCGAAGAGAAGTAGCTGCGGCTCCATGATGAGAGCCCTGGCGAGACTCACCCGCTGTTGTTCGCCACCGCTCAGGATCTTTGGAAGCCTGCGTAATATGTTCCCTATATTGAGTGTGTCCACAATTTTCTCGAATTTCTCTTCGGTCCTTTCGATGTGTTTGTATCGAGTCCCAAAAAGGATGTTCTCCTCCACGGTGAGATGTGGAAAGAGAGCGTAGTCCTGGAAAATGAAACCGATGTTCCTCCTCTCGGGGGGCAAATCGTTTGCGAGCTCTCCTCCCAGAATTATGCTTCCTTCGTCGGGGGAGTAAAACCCCGCTATCGTCTCAAGAAGAACCGTTTTGCCCGCACCGCTCGGACCGAGGACTACAAATATCTCCCCAGTCTCTATTGAAAGATTCACGCTCTCTAACTTAAACTCTCCCAGGTCAATGGAGAGATTCTTCGCTTCTATCACTTCCCGCCACCCCTCCTCATCCCACCATATGCCAGCAGTCTGAATGCGACGAAACCGACTAGGCAAACCGATAAAAGGAGTACGGCCACGGCTGAAGAATGCCTCAAATCCAGTTGGGTGA
>DNCG01000119.1:9430-11512 GCA_003491635.1 Actinomycetota bacterium | reverse complement strand
CAGTTTCGCAAATCGGGGGAGGATTTTATTCTTCACCCCCTGGGAGTAGCCGATATCCTTGCTGATTTAGAGATGGATACAACGACCATCGTCGCCGCTCTCCTCCACGATGTGGTTGAGGACGCAGGGAGGTCGCTGGCGGAGATAAGAGCAGAGTTTGACAGCGAGGTTTCTGATCTCATCGATGGGGTCACCAAGCTTGGCCGGATAGAGTTCGAGACCCAGGAAGAGCATCAAGCTGAGAATCTTCGCAAGATGCTGATCGCCATGGCCAAAGATATAAGAGTAATCCTGATTAAGCTGGCCGATCGGCTTCACAACATGAGAACCCTTTTTCATCTTCCGGAGGAGAAACAAAAGCACATTGCTCTGGAGACTCTGGAGATTTACGCTCCCCTTGCTCACCGTTTGGGCATCTCCCAGCTAAAGTGGGAGCTTGAAGATTTGGCCTTTTCGGTCGTGGAGCCCAAGAAATATGCTCAAATTGAGAAGATGGTGGCTGAGCGGAGGGTGGAAAGGGAAGAGTATATAAATGATGCAGTGAAGATCCTCAAGCGAGAGCTGAAGAAGGTTGGTATCGAGTGCGAGGTCGTTGGGAGGGTAAAACATTTTTACAGCATCTATCAAAAGATGACGCAGCGAGGCAAGGAGTTCAGCGAAATCTATGATCTCTCCGCGGTTCGGGTGATCAGTGACTCTGTGAGAGACTGTTATGCTACTCTGGGAATCATCCATTCTCTCTGGAAGCCCATCCCGGGCGGGTTTAAGGATTACATTGCCATGCCCAAATTCAACATGTATCAGTCCCTGCACACCGCCGTGATTGGTCCAAGGGGTCGTCCTCTGGAGATCCAAATTCGCAGCAAGCAGATGCATAGAGCCGCGGAGTATGGCATCGCTGCCCACTGGCGGTATAAGGAGGGAAGTAGAGAGGGGGATAAGTTTGAGGAGCGTTTAGCCTGGTTGCGCCAGATGCTCGAGTGGCAGAGCGAATTGAAAGATCCGCGCGAGTTCATGGAGAGCCTCAAGATAGATCTCTTTGAGGATGAGGTTTTTGTCTTCACGCCCAAGGGAGACGTTCTCAGTCTGCCCGTGGGATCGACGCCATTGGATTTTGCCTATGCCATCCATACCGACGTCGGACACTCCTGTATCGGGGCTAAGGCGAACAATCAGATCGTTCCCCTGGAATACAAACTCCAGATGGGAGACATCGTCGAGATCTTGACCTCAAAGACCGCCACCGGACCGAGCCAGGATTGGCTGGGTATCGTTAAAACATCGCGGGCCAGGAATAAGATTAAGCAGTGGTTCAGCAAGGAGAGCAGGGAAGGAAATGAGCATCTTGGAAGGGAGGCATTTCAGAAAGCTCTTCGCCGACAGGGTTTGGGTCTGGCGAGTATCCCCCATGAATTGCTGGAGTCCATTGTCAAGGAGTTCAATTTCGTCGAGGTTGGAGATCTTTACGCAAGCATCGGGGCGGGGAAGACCTCGCCAAAACAGGTTGTGACAAAAGTAATAAATGCTCTAGCCAGGCAACGACCCACCGAGGAAGCTGAGGAGATTTCCATCAAGGTCCCCACTCCTCTTGAAAGGAGACCAAGTGCAGTTACCGGAGTGCGAGTTAAAGGGGTAAGTGGCATTCTGGTTCGACTGGCTCGTTGCTGCAACCCGGTTCCTCAGGACAAGATAATTGGCTTTGTCACTCAGGGGAGGGGTATTTCCGTGCATCGTAAGGATTGCTCCAATACAAAACAGCTTATGAGATTCCCGGAGAAGTTGGTTGAAGTGTTTTGGGATGTTAAGAAGCCGGGAATCTTTCAAGCAGAAATCCAGGTCGAAGCCATAGATAGGACGAAGTTGTTGAGGGATATCAGCACGGTGATAAGTGACGCTGGCGTCAATATTCTTTCGGCCAATGTGACCACGACAAAGGATCACGTTGCCGTCTTCAGGTTCATCTTTGAGATAGGAAGCTTAGCTCACTTGGAGAATATATTAGCCAATATAAAAAAGATAGACACCGTCTTCGATGCCTACAGGGTTTTACCAGCCTGATTAGCTGCTAGTTGCCGGCTGCCA
>DNCG01000119.1:0-9257 GCA_003491635.1 Actinomycetota bacterium | reverse complement strand
CTAGTTGCCGGCTGCCAGCTGCAAGCTTCCAGGGGCCAGAGTTCAGAGGTCAGGGGTTAGCAATTCGAAATTAGGAATTAGAAACTCGAAATTAGCAATTCGAAAATAGGAATTAGAAATTAGGAAGGACAAAACCAATTTCTAATAACGAATAACCAATTACGAATTCCGAATAGCGAGTAACGAATTCTGAATTCCTAATAACGAATTGCGAATAACGAATTGCGAATTCCGAATAACGAAACAAGCTCTACGCTAAAGAGGTACTAGGAACCAGGCATCAGGCATCCTTCGACAAGCTCAGGACAAGCCAGGAACCGGGAACTAGAATGGAGGTATTTTTTGAAAGCTGTTGTTCAGCGAGTGAGGCGTGGAGTAGTCTTGGTCGAAGACAAAGTCCTTGCTGAAATAGAGCAAGGACTTGTGGTTTTGTTGGGCGTTGCCACCGATGATACCTCAGTCGATGTCAATTATATGGTGGATAAGATAGCCAATCTTAGAATCTTCGATGACGAGAAGGGGAAACTGAACCTCTCTGTTGGGGAAGCAGGGGGCAAAGTACTGATCATCTCCAATTTCACGCTCTATGGGGATTGTCGGAAGGGGAGACGCCCAAGCTTTACGGGAGCCGCTACTCCCACGAAGGCACGAGATCTTTATAACATGGTTTTAACCGGGCTTCGGAGGAAAGGATTGAATGTTTACGAAGGAAAATTTCAAGAGAAAATGGTTGTGGAAATCACCAACGATGGTCCGGTCACTTTACTTTTGGACAGCAAGAAGGCTTTCTAAACCACAGTTAGCGGATTGGAGGTAGTTTGATCTTACACCGACTGGTAGTGGGGCCTAGCACCAACTGTTATATTCTGGCCCCGCCGACGGCGGGGCAGGCGGTGGTGATCGATCCAGGAGGGGAAGGAGGGCGAATCTTAGGGATCCTCAAAGCCAATGCTCTCAAGGTCAAATACATCATAAATACCCACGGTCATTATGATCACATTGCAGCCGATGATGAGTTAGCACAGGTCACGGGAGCACCAATTTATATTCATGCAGGTGATGTTGGTCTACTGGGAAAACCCGAGGAAAATCTTTCTTTGTTATTTTTTGGCAATTCCTTTACTCTTTCCTCCCCTGTGATGGAGTTGGGGAATGACCAAATTCTCGAGCTGAAGGATTTAAGATTAAAGGTGCTTCACACCCCCGGGCATACTCCGGGGAGCATCTCTATTTTGGTAGGGGACAATCTGTTTACGGGGGACCTCTTATTTAAAGGTTCGGTGGGGAGGACGGATCTGCCGGGTTCTTCTTACAAAGCTCTCATGGGGTCACTGAAAAAAATAGCCACACTCCCCGATTCAGTGAAGGTCTATCCTGGCCATGGGCCGGAGACGATTCTTGGTGAAGAGAAGAAGCATAACCCTTTTTTGAGGGGGTTGTGTGGTAAAATTAATTGATTATCGAGAGGGGTGAGCCTTTGGAGTTGAGGGCGCCGCGAGGAACTTCCGATATTTTTTCCAGGCAGGCTGGGTTGAGACGCCATCTCGAGGAGACGGCGGTTGAGCTGTTTGGGTGGTATGGATATCATCCGATCACCACACCCATTTTTGAGCGAACCGAACTTTTCACCCGGAGCATCGGGGAGTCAACGGACATCGTGCAGAAGGAGATGTACACCTTTCGGGATAAAAGCGGGCGCAGCTTGACACTTCGGCCAGAGGGTACTGCCCCCGTCGTTCGCGCTTTTCTTGAACACAAACTCGTCTCGCAACCTCTTCCTATCAAGCTCTACTACTCCGGGCCGATGTTTCGTTACGAGCGTCCTCAGGCCGGCAGGTCTCGCGAGTTTTGGCAGTTGGGGGTGGAGGCGATCGGCTCGATGAATCCAGCGATTGATGCCGAGACAGTCTCCTTGATGATGCACTATCTCGAGACCCTGGGCTTGCGCGATCTGGAGCTTCTTTTGAACAGCATGGGTTGTTCAAGGTGTTGCCCTTCCTTTGTTAAGGTTCTGAGGGCCTACCTTGAGGAGCATCAAGCAAATTTGTGCACCGATTGCAAGAGGAGAGTTCAGTTAAATCCCCTCCGGATTTTTGATTGTAAGAAGGAGAGGTGTCGGGGTCTTTTGAAAGAGGCTCCTTTGATCACGGACTACCTCTGCGTCGACTGCAAGGCTCACTTTGCCGAGGTGCAGTCTCTCCTCATGAGTGTTGGTGTCGAGTTCAAACTCGAACCAAGCCTGGTGAGGGGATTTGACTACTACACCAAGACAGCCTTCGAGGTGAGATCGCCTCATCTGGGCGCCCAGAATGCCCTGGGTGGAGGGGGCAGATACGATGGTCTGATCGAGGAGTTCGGCGGCCCTCCCACACCGGCCATTGGCTTTGCTCTGGGCGTGGAGAGGGTGATTCTGGCTCTGCACCGTGAGGGGATCGATCTTCCGGGGGATTCCACCCTTGATGTCTTTCTAGCCGTTGTGGGCAAGGAGTCGAAGCCGGAGGGATTCAAGCTGTTGGATAAATTGCGCAAGTTGGGCATCGCCACGGATATGGATTACGGCGATAGGAGCTTAAAGGCGCAGATGAAGTTGGCCGATAGGATGGGTGCTCTTTACACCCTGTTTGTGGGTTCCGAGGAGCTGGAGAAGGGAATGTGCAAGATCAGGGATATGAAGAGTGGGGAACAGGTGGAGGTGGCTTTTGAGAAGATACCCCGGTGGCTCAAGAAGCAGATTGGTTCGAGGAAGGGGAAAAAATAGATGAGCGGGGAAGTGAGATACTCCAGGAAGACCCATTATTGCGGGGAGCTTTCTCTGAACAATGTCGGCGAGAGCGTGGTTTTGATGGGTTGGGCTCATCGCCGGAGAGACCATGGTGGATTGATCTTCATCGATCTCAGAGATAAAGAGGGGCTCGTGCAGACCGTGGTGAGTCCCTCGGAGAGCCCCAACTCCTTCGCGGTGGCGGAGAAGGTACGCAGCGAATATGTTTTATGCATTAAGGGGAGGGTGAGGAAGAGGCCGGAGGGCACGGCGAATCCCAGGTTGCCCACGGGAGAGGTTGAGGTATCGGTTGAGGATATGGAGATTCTTAATCCCGCCAAAACGCCTCCCTTTGAGCTGGAGGAGGAAATCGAAGTCGCCGAGAGCTTGAGGTTGAAATACAGGTATCTGGATCTCAGGAGAGAGGAGATGCTCGAGCTCTTAAAACTCAGGCATGTGGTGACGGAGACCGTTAGGGATTTTCTGGATCGGCAAGGGTTTCTTGAGGTGGAGACCCCCATTCTGACCAAAAGCACGCCCGAGGGAGCCAGGGATTATTTGGTTCCCAGCAGACTGCAGCGTGGGCACTTTTATGCTCTTCCCCAATCACCTCAGTTATTCAAGCAGATACTCATGGTGGGGGGGATTGAGCGGTATTATCAGATAGCCCGTTGCTTTAGGGACGAGGATTTGAGAGCGGATAGGCAACCCGAGCATACCCAAATCGATATTGAAATGTCCTTCGTTGACCAGGAGGATATTTTGGGTTTGATAGAGGAGATGATGACCGATATCTTCGCTGCTGCCGGCATCGAGATAAAAACTCCGTTTGCGAGGCTTCCTCACGAAGAGGCGGTCGACAGATATGGGACGGACAAGCCCGATTTAAGGTATGGCTTGGAGCTTGTGGACATCTCCGACCTCCTCAGTCAAACTGAATTTCGGGTTTTTGCCGAGGTAATTTCTTCAGGCGGAGTCGTCAGGGGAATAAATGTCTCTGGTTATAGCCCCGCCACTGGCGGGGCTACCCGCAAACGAATTGATGAACTGGTCAAGTTCGTCAGTGAACAGGGGAATGAGGGTCTCTCTTGGATGGTGGTGGAATCGGATGGGAAGGTTAAGTCTCCCATCACCAAGTTTTTGAGCGCGAGGGAGACAGAGAGGATAGTCGACAGGATGAGGGGGCGAGCAGGTGATTTGCTTCTTTTGGTGGCTGCCGAGAGGAAAAAGGCCTCTGAGATTTTGGGAATGCTGAGGGAGAGGTTGGCCCGGGAGCTGAATTTAATGGATAAAGATGGATTCAAATTCGTCTGGATTATCGATTTTCCCCTTTTCGAATACGACGAGGAGGAGAAGAGACTAAAGCCTCATCATCATCCGTTTACCATGCCCACCAGGGAATCTATTCCTATCCTGAGAAGGGAACCCCTCGCTGCCAGGGCCTATGCCTATGATCTGGTGGTCAATGGCGTGGAGATCGGTGGCGGGAGTCTAAGGATACACGATAGGAAGCTCCAGGATAAGATCTTTCACTTGCTGGGACTTTCAACTGAAGACATAAAGGTAAAGTTCGGTTTTTTGTTGGATGCTTTTCAGTACGGTGCCCCTCCGCATGGGGGGATCGCTTTTGGTCTTGATCGGCTGGTGATGCTCATTGCGGGCAGAAATACGATCCGAGATGTCATTGCCTTCCCCAAGACTCAGACGGCCTCCTGTCTCATGACGGGTGCTCCCGATGAAGTTGACGGTAAACAGCTAAGAGAGCTTCACATTCGATTGAAGTAGTGCTATATTGTCTGTAGGGAGGCTCTGCCTTGTTCGTGTTTGCCACTACTAATTTGAGCCAACACATCTACCTTGGGAGCCCGGCTCTACTTGTGGCTTGAATGCCCTTATATAGGGACTCATAAAGCAAGTAGGAGGAGCACCCACTTGCGGAGCGCAGGGTTCAATCTAGTATTCAGGCACGGCAAGGCGGAGTTTCTTATTTGAAAGAGGATGGATTGATCAAGAGAGCATCGGGCTACCTCTCATCCAACAGGAAATTGGTCGCTGGCTTTTGCTTATTTTTTCTCTCCCTCTGTGTTTATCTGCGGACCCTTGCTCCCACTGTGACTTTTGAGGATAGCGGCGATTTCATAACCGCAGTTTATACCTTAGGTGTTCCACATCCTCCGGGGTTTCCTCTTTATGTCCTAATTGGGAGGTTATTTACCCTTCTTCCCATCGGTGAAGTCGCTTTTCGCGTGAACTTGGTTTCGGCTTTTTTTGCCTCCTTGACCGTAGTTCTTGTTTACTTCATTGGGGTGGAGTTCATCAAACAAAACCCCTCTCCAGTCTCCTTTGTGTCGGCGGTCTTTGCTGCCCTTGCCCTTTCCTTTTCCCACACCTTTTGGTCTCAAGCCGTTATCGCCGAGGTTTATACCCTCAGCGCCTTCTTTCTGGCTCTTCTGATTCTCATCTTGCTGGTTTGGGAGAAAAAAGTTGAAAGCTTTACCCCTCTTTTATATATTTTCGTCTTTCTCTATGGTTTGAGTCTCGCCGTTCATCCCATCATGCTCATCTTTTCCCCCGTTTTCTTGGGTTTTATTCTGGCAACGGATCATCAGAGGTTGCTGAGTGTAAAAAGATTGCCGTTTATGTTCCTGCTTTTGCTTCTGGGGCTTTCCGTCTACCTTTACTTACCAATCAGCGCCGCCAGAGAGCCCCTTAAAAACTGGGGTGATCCCAGTTCATTTTCTCGTTTTCTGGATCATGTAACCATGGCGTGTTATAGGAGCGATTTATATCATGGGAGTGGTTTGATTGTCTTTTCTTTTGCCGAGCTCATACCGCGCATCATCTTCTATTTCAGGACTTTGGTTAGGCAGTTCACACCCTATCTCGTGTTCCTGGGTCCGGTTGGGATTTGGGCCTCTTTCAAAAAGCATGGGAAGAGATTCTGGCTTTTGCTTGGTCTTTTTGCAGTCAACATCCTGGTTTGTGTTGTTTTTCTTCGCTATATGGAGTACTGGAAGTCGGAAGAGGTTTATTTTATTCCCTCCTTCATGGTCTTTTCCCTTTGGATGGGTATGGGTGCGGGGGTTCTTCTTGATTTAATTTTCCGAAGAAGATTTGACTCCATCGGTCTTCGAGAGGTGGCTATCTGTGGTCTCGCTCTTTTGATCGCACTCATTCCTCTCTTTGCTCACTATCGATGCGTTGATAAGAGCAGATATTTTTTTGCCTATGATAGAGCGGCTAGCATCCTGGATGTCCTGGAACCAAAATCTCTCCTGGTTATTAATGGTGGGGATAACACCATTTTTCCCATAGAATATATGCAGTATGTGGAGGAACGGAGGCCAGATGTGGCCATCGTTGTTGCCTCTCCTCGGGTTATGTCCTGGTACCGATGGGATATCTTGCGGAGGTACCCTCTCGTGAAAGTTCCGTCCCTTCCTAGTGCATCCAAGGCGAAATTGGTTAGCCAGTTTGTTACCCTCAATTTGGGCTCTCAACCCCTTTATCTGACCCATTATGATTTACGGGTTGACAAAAGATATGGTTTGGTCTATGTGGGCAGTGCTTTTCGAGTGGGAAAGGAGCAGTGCGAAACCGGCGAGAGAGTATTGCCCCATTTGCGTGGCCAGAACGATACGAGGGTCTATAAAGACGATAATGCCTTGGGTGCACTGACCAAATCCCATTTCGATCTAGGTGCCTTTTATCTTGGTCGTGGTTTTCCTGAGAAGGCGTTGATCGAATATAGAAAGATTCTCCATATCATGCCGAAATCTCCATATGTGCACGAAGCCCTGGGGATTTGCCACTATCACCTCGGTAATGATGAGAGAGCCATCGATGAACTGTTGGAAGCTAAGGAGTTGTACGATCCCAGTGCGGGCGAAAAAACGCACACACATCTTGGAATGGCCTACATCAGGAGTGGCAGATTCGACGAGGCCGTCAGCTTGTATAAGAGATTTTTGGCTTTCAAACCAGATGCCATCCCGTGTCGTTGTTACCTGGGAGTGGCTTATGCTTGCCGGGGAGAGTATGACCTGGCTATTAAGGAGTATCGACTGGTTCTTCAGCGCGAGCCAGATTTTGCTTTAGCCCATTACTATTTGGGTTTGGCCTACGAGGAAAAGGGGTTGCCGAAGAAAGCCGCCGTTGAATTTAAGAAGTATCTGAAACTGGAGCCCGATGGCGAGTGGGTGGCCCAAGCCCGTGAACATCTTGAACGTCTTTAAAGTGGTAAAATTGGAGTAGTCCTTCGTTGGGGGTTGTTGAAGTGGATCTCTTCGAAGATCAATTAAAGGAGAAGCTGGGAGAGGAGTTGGAAAAGAGTGCCCCCCTTGCCTTGCGAATGAGGCCCTCCAGCCTGGAAGAGTTCGTGGGGCAGGAGAAGATCGTTGGCGAGGGTACCCTTCTGCGCAAGGCCATTAGGGAAGATAAACTCCACTCGCTGATTTTTTGGGGGGGGCCCGGTACGGGGAAAACCACCCTGGCGAATATCATCGCCACTCTCACCGAGGCTCATTTTGCCAGCATCAGTGCAGTGACCTCGAGCGTTGCTGAGATCAGACGGGTTATAGTCGAGGCCAAGCAGCGTCTGAGCGTTCAAGGCCGGAAAACGACCTTGTTAATCGATGAGATACATCGCTTCAACAAGGCTCAGCAGGATGCCCTCCTCCCCGCGGTGGAAGAAGGGGTCATTGTCTTGATCGGTGTAACCACCGAAAATCCCTATTTTGAGGTAAATCCCCCTCTGGTTTCGCGATCCAGGGTGTTCCAGTTTGAGCCCCTCTCCGATGGAGATATCGAGGAGATTGTGGAACGAGCCTTGAAGGATCGGGAGAGGGGATTAGGTGGGTGGAAGGTCGAGTTCCAGCAACCAGCTTTAAAACACATCATCAAGAGCGCTAACGGGGACGCCAGGCTGGCTCTCAATGCCCTCGAGGCGGCGGTCACAACGACTTCTCCCGACAACGATGGGATCAGAAAGATAACCCTTGTCGTCGCGGAGGATGCGGTTCAAAAGAGGGTTCTGGCCTATGGCGAGGACGCGCACTATGATACCATCTCCGCCTTCATCAAGAGCATGCGCGGCTCCGATCCTGATGCCGCTCTATACTGGCTGGCGAGGATGATCTATGCCGGTGAGGATCCGAAGTTCATCGCCCGGCGGATGGTGATCTTTGCTTCCGAAGATGTGGGGAATGCCGATCCTCGGGCTCTGGTGGTTGCCACGGCCGCTGCTCAGGCCGTCCAGTTTGTTGGCTTACCCGAATGTCGCCTTAATCTTGCTCAAGCTGCGGTATATCTTGCCACCGCACCCAAAAGCAATGCCGTCATCAAGGGGATAGATGGGGCCCTCAGAGATGTAGAAGGGGAACGGGCTCATCAGGTTCCGAAACATCTACGGGACTCCCATTATCCGGGGGCAAAAAAGCTGGGTCACGGGGAAGGCTACAGATACCCGCACAATTTTCCCGAGCACTACGTTCCCCAGGATTACTTGCCCACCGAACTCAAGGATAGGAAGTATTACTTTCCTTCCGATTCCGGCTATGAGAGAAAGATAGCCGAGTACCTCGGAAGACTGAGAGGGGTCGGGCGTGAAGAATGAAGGGAGATCCCCAGGAAACCGGGGTCGGGGCAAAGGGTCATGAGTCAAAAGTCAACAGTCAAGAGATGGAGGCCAGGGGCTAGGGGCCAGGGGAGCAAGAGCGAAATTAAGAATTAAGAATCACTTTTCATTTACCCATCTGCCATCAGCTATCAGCCATAAGCCATCTGTCATCCGACGTCTGGCAAGGATTAGGAGTTGATTCATGAAGGAAACGATAGCCGTTGCTCTGAGCGGAGGAGTCGATAGTGCCGTCGCTGCCGCTCTTTTGATCGAACGGGGTTACGATGTTTTTGGAGTCTCCATGCTCCTGGGCGATTTTACCGACGATGTGGAAGCGAAACAGGTCGCAAGGACCTTGGGTATTCCATACTTCGGTATTGACCTGAAGGCGACCTTTAAATCAAAAATCATCGATTATTTTTTAAAGGAGTATCTCTGTGGGCGAACTCCAAATCCCTGCATCGTTTGCAATAGGTTAATCAAGTTCGGTGAACTCCTCGGGTTTGCTCTCAAAAAGGGTGCCACTCATCTGGCTACTGGCCACTATGCCAAAGTTGAATACAGCGACTCCAAAGAGCGCTTTCTGGTATTTAAAGCGGCTGATGCGGCGAAGGACCAGTCGTACATGTTCTGGTCGCTATCTCAGGAACAGTTGAGTCATCTGAAGATGCCCTTGGGGTTGTTGAAAAAAGTTGACATCCGCGGCATGGCGGGGGAGAGGGGTTTGCCTGCAAAGAAGCTCGAAAGTCAGGAGGTATGCTTCATCCCGAAGGGAGATTATAGGAGTTTCCTTCTCGCCGAAGTGCGGGAGAAGATTTTGCCGGGTGAGATCGTTGATGAAGAGGGAGAGATTCTGGGGAAACATAAGGGGCTTCCTTT
>DNCG01000078.1 GCA_003491635.1 Actinomycetota bacterium | reverse complement strand
GCAAAGAGCATTCACCCAGGGCTAAAGCCGTGGTGCTCTGCACCGAAGGATGGATTTACAATTCTTCAAAACTTGAGACTTTCCTCCCCAGAAAAGAAAAATCCCGGAGCTTTCGGGACATCGAGACAAGAAGGAATTTCCAGCCCAAACCTTGAACTCTTGAAAATTAAGACAGGGGGGTCGTTCGTGGAGCTGAAGAAAGCCAAAATAATACTCAATCCCGCGGCCAACCACGGCGAAACAGGCAAACTGGCGGGAAAGATGGGGGAACTATTCTCAGGAAAGCTCGACTTCGACCTCCAATTGACCGAAGGACCGAAGCACGCCATCGAGGTCGCCAGAGATCTCTTCGGCTACGATCTGGTTATCGCCGTCGGTGGTGATGGAACAGCCCACGAGGTCGTCAACGGCCTAACCCTCAGCAACAATAAAGAGACGGCTCTGGGGCTTTTGCCCACTGGATCCGGAAATGATTTCGGGCGCGCCCTGGGCATCTCCAGAAATCTACAAGAGGCCGCTCGCCAGATACTTGAAGGGAAAGAAAAATTGATAGACCTAGGAATGGTCAATGGCGTCTACTACGCCAACTCGCTGGGAATAGGCTTCGACGCCAGGGTGGCCCATACAGCAAACAAGATAAAAGACGAGGTTAAGAAGACGGGGATACCACTTTATCTCACCGCTCTCTTTCGCATCCTGTTCACCGACTATCGCTGCTTCGGTGTCTCCATCAAGATCGATGCCTCCGACTGGATACACAAAACAATCACCCTGGTCGCCATCAACAACGGTCCGAGTTATGGTGGGGGCTTCCTGGTAACCCCAAAGGCTCTCAACAATGATGGATTTCTCGACCTTTGTCTGGTAGATGAACTCTCTCCGGCACAGATTATACCGAGACTACCCTTCGTCATAGCCGGGAGGCACGAGTGGATGCGCCAAGTTCACACCCAACGCATTAAGAGGCTAGTCTTAAGATCGGAGGAGGAACTCCCCGCTCACCTGGATGGAGAGTTGATGACGGGGAAAAACTTTCTGGTAGAAAGCATTCCCATTGCCCTAAAAGTCATCGTTCCACCGGCGGACGAGAGACTATGAAACAACCACGTTGACCAACTTGCCGGGAACCACGATCACCTTGGCTATCCGCTTCCCCGCGGTGTACTTCTCGACCTTTTCAGAAGAGAGGGCGACCCTTTCCATCTCCTCTTCGCTGATATCGGCAGGGACCGAAATTCTGTCTCGCACCTTTCCATTAACCTGAACTACCATGGTGATCTCCTCAGCCTTAGCCAGCGTTTCATCGTAGGAAGGCCAGGGTTGGAGATAGACGCTCTCTCTGCCCCCAACCTTTTCCCAGACCTCTTCACAGATGTGAGGGGCAAAAGGGCAAAGAAGGAGAATCAATTTCTCCGTGAGCTCCCTCAAAAGTTCACCATTTCGAGCCGATCTATTCTTGCTCTCGTTGTACTTATAGTTCGCATTAATCAACTCCATAACGGCACTGATGGCGGTGTTGAGGTCGAAGCGCTCCACATCCTCGGTCACTCTCTTGACGGTGCGGTGGATCATCCTCCGCAAATCCCTATCCAGTTCGTCCAGAGGAAGGGATTTCCCCTCCGCAAAGGAGGACATATTCTCGTAAACGACCCTCCACGCCCTATTCAAAAACCTGAAACAACCCTCCACCCCTTGATCACTCCATTCCAGCTCCCTCTCGGGTGGAGCGGCAAAGAGAATGAACAACCTGGCCGTGTCCGCCCCATACTTGTCAATGATGTAGCCCGGTTCGACGACGTTGCCCTTGGATTTGGACATCTTCGCTCCATCCTTGACTACCATGCCCTGAGTGAGAAGGTTGGTGAAGGGCTCGTCCACCTTACACAGCCCCATATCGCGCATCACCTTGGTGAAAAAACGGGCGTAGAGGAGATGCATCACCGCGTGCTCGATACCACCGATGTACTGGTCAACGGGCATCCAGTAGTCGGCCGCCTTCTTGGTGAAAGGCATCCCGCTCTCACGGGGACTGGTATACCTCAAGAAATACCAGGAAGAACAGGTGAAGGTATCCATGGTATCCGTCTCTCGCCTGGCGGGCCTAGAACACCTGGGACAGGTGGTATTGACAAATTCCTCGACAGTTGTCAGGGGAGAGATGCCCTTCTTTCCAAATTCCACATCTTCCGGCAGAAGAACGGGCAGATCCTCCTCGGAAACGGGAACCACCCCACACCTTTCGCAATAGATTACGGGAATTGGATTTCCCCAGTAACGCTGCCTTGAAATGAGCCAGTCCCTCAGTCGATAATCGATGGCAAAATCCCCTTTCCCCTGCTCCTTCAGGAACTCTGTCACAGCTTTGGCGCCCTCGACGCTGGACATGCCATTAAATCTGCCCGAATTCACCATCACCCCTTCGCCAACGTGGGCCTCCTTCATCGTGGCCGCATCGAGGGCCTGGCCATCCGGCTGGATGACCACCTTTATGGGAATATCGTACTTCCTGGCAAATTCAAAATCCCTCTGATCGTGAGCGGGAACGGCCATGACCGCTCCCGTTCCATATTCCATGAGGACATAGTCGGCAAGCCAGATGGGTATCCTCTCTTCATTGACCGGATTGATGACATAAGTTCCGGTGAAACAACCGTTCTTTTCTATCTCAACCGAGGTGCGATCGATCTCCGTTTCCGCGGCGACCCTTTTCCTGAACTTCTCGACCTCTTTCCTGCGGAGAGTTTCCTTGACGATCTCGTCAACGAGGGGGTGATCCGGTGCCAAGAGAAAAAAGGTCGCGCCAAAGAGGGTATCGGGTCTAGTGGTGAAGACCTTAACGGTCTTTCCGTCCTCCAGAGCAAAATCGACCATCGCCCCCTCGCTTCGGCCGATCCAATTCCGCTGCATCACCTTCACCCTCTCCGGCCAGCCCGTGAGCGCCTCCAAATCGTTGAGTAAGAATTCGGCATATTCGGTGATTTTGAAGAACCATTGCTCGAACTCTCTCTTCTCCACCATGCTCTCACACCGCCAGCAAAGACCCCCTTTGGCCTGCTCATTAGCCAGAACGGTCTCACAAACGGGGCACCAGTTGACGGCGGCTTTCCTGCGGTAAACCAAGCCCCTCTCCATGAATTTCAAGAATAGCCACTGCCCCCACCTGTAGTATTCGGGATCGCAGGTATTTATCTCCCGATCCCAGTCGTAACTTATACCCAACGTCTTGAGCTGACGGCGCATCTTGGTGATGTTGTCATATGTCCACTTCCTGGGGTGAACACTGTGCTCAATCGCCGCATTTTCGGCGGGCAGACCAAAGGCATCATAGCCGATGGGATGAAGGACATTATAACCACACATCCTGTTGTACCTGGCGATGACATCCCCAATAGCATAGTTTCTGACGTGGCCCATGTGAAGTTCCCCCGAAGGATAGGGGAACATCTCCAGGATGTATCTCTTCTCCCGATGGGGATCCTCGAAAACCCTGAAGAGCTCGGTCTCCTCCCACTTCCTCTGCCACTTCTTCTCGATTTTTGCAAACTCGTATCTGCTCGCCATAAATCCCTCCTCCAAAAAATAATCCTTCGTCCAAAGGGACGAAGGATTATCTCCGCGGTACCACCCTGATTAGTGGCTCCGACCTAGAAAAATTTGGTGGAGATGGAGGGGATTGAACCCTCGACCTCCTCCACGCCAAGGAGGCGCTCTCCCACTGAGCTACATCCCCACGAAAAAATGCAAGCCACTCGCTCTCAGCGGTGTAACGGCCGCCACCCGTATCGACTACTTTCCGCCCCGCCGTTGGCGGGGATAAACTTCACCGATAAGCTCCGAGGCGAGTTCAACGGTTACGGCATCGGTTTCCAGCAACCACCAACTCTCTTTGGCCGATCCCGTTTACTACTCCTCATCACAGCTCAAATATTATCTTCAGAAGAAATTATAGGAGGTCATCCCATCAAAGTCAAATGAACGATTATATTTCTAAATCGCGACCTTCAAATCTAAACCGATTGATTTGTCTGTCCAAAATTCCAAATAAGAATTTATTATTTCCGGTAAAGTACCGTGTGGAAGTTAGA
>DNCG01000091.1 GCA_003491635.1 Actinomycetota bacterium | reverse complement strand
GAAATTAGGATTTTGAATTTAGATTTAGGGGAGTTACTCCCCACTCCCAACTATTGACTCCCGACTAATAAGGAGTAAGAAGGCATGTGGAGGGTTGAGGTTGGATTTAAGCCGGGGATAGTTGACGCCCTGGGGAATTCGGTCAAGAAGTCCATCGAGGAAGACCTGCGCATCCTCGTCGAGAATGTGAGAACCATTGATGTCTACACCATAAAGGCCGATCTTGCCCGGGATCAGATTGAGAGGATCGCTTGCGATCTTCTAACCGACCCGATAACCCAGGAGTTTTCCTTCGATGGCACCCTGGCGCGTGATTTCTCGAGGTTGATCGAGGTCGGCTATAAACCCGGTGTCACGGATAACGTGGGTATGACCACGGTCGAGGGTATCGAGGATCTTCTGGGCATCGAGTTCAAGGAGGGGGAGTCCGTCCACACCTCCCGGTTGTACCTCATTCGGGGAAAAATCGACAAAGACCAGGCCGAGCTGATATGCACGGGTCTTTTGGCCAACCCCATCATCGAGCACTTCTCCATCTGGGATGAGACCAACTGGGCGAAACGACGAAGGGAAGATGCTTCCTATTTTATGATAGTCAAGCCGCATAAACCGCTGGTTGCCAAGGTTAATCTCGATGTCGGTGATAAAAAGCTTGTGCGCATAAGCGAGGAGGGTGTGCTCTCCCTGAGTCTGGAGGAGATGCGAAAGATAAGGGCCTATTTCAAGGACGCCGGCGTGCTGGCGGAGCGGAAGAAAGTCAGCTTGGGAGACAAGCCCACCGATGTGGAGCTGGAGATGCTCGCCCAGACCTGGTCGGAGCATTGCAAGCACAAGGTTTTCAACGCCCTGATCGAATACGAAGAGGGTGGGAAGTTTGGGCTCATCGACAGCATCTTCAAGAGTTACATCAGGCGAGCCACCGAAGAGATAGCCAAGGAAAAGGACTGGCTGGTCTCGGTCTTTGTCGACAACGCCGGGATTATAAGCTTCACCGACGATTACAATCTGGTCTTCAAGGTGGAGACCCACAATCATCCCTCCGCTCTCGATCCCTACGGTGGAGCGCTCACGGGAATAGTGGGGGTCAACCGCGATCCGATGGGAACGGGTCTGGGGGCGAACCTCATCTTCAACACGGATGTCTTCTGTTTCGGCCCACCCGATTTTCCTTACGACAAACTCCCCTCCAAGGTTTTGCACCCCAAGCGCATCTTCAGGGGTGTGAGGAAGGGCGTGGAGCACGGTGGGAACAAGATTGGCATCCCCACAGTGAACGGGGCTATCCTTTTCGACGAGGCCTAC
Organism: Actinomycetota bacterium; assembly: GCA_003491635.1. Lineage (GTDB taxonomy): Bacteria > Actinomycetota > Aquicultoria > Subteraquimicrobiales > UBA9087 > UBA9087. The sequence goes on along the minus strand of DNCG01000091.1, from coordinate 1,770 downwards.
GTCTACAATCCCCTCGTCTACTGTGGTACCGGGGGGATGATGCCCAAGAAGATAATGGGCCGGGATTCCCACACCAAAGAGGTTCACCCGGGTGATCTCATTGTGATGGTCGGCGGAAGGATCGGCAAGGATGGCATTCACGGGGCGACTTTCTCCTCCACGAAGCTTGAGGAGGCGACCTCCCCGACGGCCGTTCAGATCGGTGCCCCCATCGTTCAGAAGAAGATGATGGATGCTCTTCTCGAGGCCCGCGATAGGGGGCTTTACAATGCGATCACCGACAACGGTGCAGGGGGACTTTCCTCCTCGGTTGGGGAGATGGCGCAGTTTTGCGGCGGTTGTGTGGTGTATCTGGAGAAGGCGCCCACAAAGTACGCCGGCCTCGATCCCTGGGAACTCTGGGTTTCCGAATCTCAGGAGAGGATGACCCTGGCGGTCTCCCCCAAGAAGATAGACGAATTCATGGATGTTTGCCGGAAATGGGACGTTGAGGCGACGGTCATCGGGGAGTTTCAACCGACGGGCAAAGTGCATGTGCTCCACAAGGGCAAGACGGTACTTTATTTGGACATGGACTTCGTTCACAAGGGGGTTCCTCAACTGGAGCTCAAGGCGAAATGGAGAAGGCCTTCTCAATCGGAGCCCAACTTTGAGCAGCCAACCGATCTTACCCCCGCTCTCAAGGCCATCCTTTCCAGCCTCAATGTCTGTAGCAAGGAGTGGGTGATCAGGCAGTACGATCACGAGGTCCAGGGGGGAAGCGTCGTCAAGCCTTTGGTGGGCAGGAACGACGATGGCCCCTCGGATGCCGCTGTCATCAGGCCCCTTCTTGGCAGAAAGGAAGGGGTAGTGGTATCGAATGGCATTAATCCCAGATATGGCTTGATCGATACTTACTGGATGGCGGCTTCCGCCATCGACGAGGCGGTAAGGAATGCTGTGGCCGTGGGGGCCAATCCGGAGAGGATAGCCATACTGGATAACTTCTGTTGGGGGAATCCGATCCTCTCGGATGAAAACCCGGAGGGAGATTTCAAATTGGCCCAGTTGGTCAGGGCCGCTCGGGGATGTTACCATACCGCCGTTGGGTTGGGAGCGCCCTTCATCTCCGGTAAGGACAGTTTGCACAACGAGTATAGGCTCGAGGGCAAAACCATCTCTATCCCCCCCACGCTTCTCATCTCCGCAATGAGTGTGATCGAGGATTCCGATAAGGCTGTGACCATGGATGTCAAGAGACCTGGCGACCTCGTCTACATCTTGGGCGTGACCCACGATGAGCTTGGGAGTTCACATTATTACATGATCAACGATTGTGTGGGGAGTAATGTGCCCAGGGTTGATACGAGGACTGCTAGGAGTCTTTACCGGGCCCTCAATGAGGCCATTCAGCGGGGGCTGATTTCCTCCTGTCACGACTGCTCCGAGGGGGGTCTGGCCGTTGCGGCTGCAGAGAGCGCCTTTGCCGGGGACCTGGGCATGGAGATTGGTTTGAGAGAGGTTCCCGCCACTGGATTGGAGAGGGAGGACAAGGTACTCTTTTCCGAATCCAACGGGAGGTTCATCGTCACCGTCTCTCCTGCGCATCGGGTAGAGTTTGAGAAGTTGATGAAGGGCAATACCTTTGCCTTGATCGGTCGGGTTCTGGAGGAGAAGGAGTTCAGGGTCTTTGATTTTAAGGGCTGTCCAATCGTGCGCGCACCCGTAGAGGATCTCAAGGAGGCCTGGCAGAGACCCTTGAGATGGTAAGGGTAGCTTCCAGCCACCAGG
>DNCG01000064.1:17015-17239 GCA_003491635.1 Actinomycetota bacterium | reverse complement strand
GTCGCCGGGGTGTTTTTCATTGCTATGCTCACTGGTCTGCTTGCAGATATTCTTATCAAGACTCAAAAAGGTCTGGGGAAAGAAGTGAAGTGTCCTCACTGTGAAATTGAGCACGCGCATGAGCATTACTTCGGACTGGGGGAGAAGGTAAAGGAGGTCTTCAGGTTTGGTTTTCTGGAGATGGGGAGAGATACCTTGCTTTGGATTCTCCTTGGTCTATTGGG
>DNCG01000064.1:0-16839 GCA_003491635.1 Actinomycetota bacterium | reverse complement strand
CTCATAGGGACGCCCATGTATGTTTGTTCCACCGGGAGCATTCCTTTCGTCGCCGCTCTGGCTGCCAAGGGTTTGACTTTGGGTGGTGTGGTTATTTTTTTGATAGTCGGTCCCGCAACGAACCTATCTACCTTCCTTGTGTTAGCTAAGGAGTTGGGCAAGAAGACAGCAATCCTTTACCTCAGCTCGATGGTTATACTTTCTCTGATATTTGGTTACTGCGTTCAGGTAGCATTGAAGGTTTGATGGGTTGATTTAAACCTTCTTGGCAATCCTGGTGTGCAGGATTTTAAGTTCCCCCATAGAACACATTATAGGGTCATCGTTTTTCGGAGGGTCGATGATTAGAACACTGCTTTATACTCCCGAGAAAGGTATTAAAGAAAATCTTTCCCTGGAAGAGCTGAAACCATATCTGAAAAGGAAGGAATCGATCATCTGGGTTGACCTAGAAAAGCCTTCCGAGGAGGATTATCGAGCACTCTCGACGGCATTTGATTTTCATCCTCTTGCCATTGAAGATTGCAAAGCCGAGTTTAACTTACCCAAGGTCGACGATTATGAGAACTACCTTTTTATAATCTGGTATGCTTTGGCCGATGTTCCCGAGACGGCGGAGATTGAGAGCTCTCAGGCGGATATGTTTTTGGGGAGGAATTTTTTGGTCTCCGTTCACGTCAAAAAGATTGCGGATATTGATTCTCTCTATGAGCGCTGCCTAAAGAACCCCGAGTTTATGAGCAGGGGTGTTGATTGGCTGCTCCACAACCTGCTCGACAATATGGTCGACGATGCTTTTCTTTTGGTGGACAGGATGAGTGACGAAATCGATGAGCTCGAAGACGAAATATTTGAAAGCCCCACACAAGATCATGTCAAAAGGTTGTTTATCCTAAAGCGCCAGATGCTCACCATCCGCAAGATTGCTGCCCCACAACGCGAGATAATCAGCGTTCTTTTGAGATATGAACTGCCCTTTCTCGGAAAACACACCTACGTTTATTTCCAGGACATCTCCGATCATCTCATCAGGATCATCGATCTGGTGGATACCGCGAGAGATGTGATTACCGGGGCCATGGATGTCTATCTAAGCACCACCTCTAACAAGTTGAACGAGGTGATGAAGAAACTAACCGTTGTGGCCACGATCTTCATTCCCCTAACGCTGATAACGGGCGTTTATGGGATGAACTTTAAGTATATGCCGGAACTCTATTGGACCTACGGGTATTTTGCGGTTTGGGTTCTGATGATAGTCTTTGCCGTTGGGATGTTCATTTACTTCAAGCGCCGTCAGTGGTGGTGATGCCTTGCCGTGGCCAATGCCCTGACCATTCTTCGACTGGCCTTGATACCCGTTCTCTTATATTTCATGTTTTTGGGGTATAATGTTGTTGCCCTGTTTGTTTTCGTTTTGGCGGGCCTAACCGACTGGCTGGATGGTTTTGTTGCGCGCGTTTCAGGGCGTGTCACCGAATTTGGAACTCTGGCCGATCCCTTTGTTGATAGGATATTTGTCCTAAGCGTAGTGATTGCTTTGTATCTCAGGGATGGCCTGCCGTCTCTGTGGGCGCTGTCCATTTTCATCATCAGAGATTTGCTGGTCATGCTGGGCTATGGATATCTGCGGGGGCAGAGGGTCAAGATCGCTGTTTCTTATTTGGGCAAGAGGGCCACGGCTTGTTTGATGATTTCCTTTTTCTTTTTACTGGGTAAGTTTGCTGTGGGTCTTTTGATTTTCTATCTTGGCTTATTTTTATATATAATTTCGGGCCTTGATTATTTAAGAAAGGCCCTTGGCGAGCTTGAACTTAAGAGGATTGGAGGTGAATGAATTGAAGGCGGTAGTCATGGCTGGGGGAGAGGGAACTCGACTCCGACCCTTAACCAGCAATCAACCCAAACCCATGGTCTCGATGGTGAACAAACCGGTGATGGAACACATCATTAAGTTGCTCAAGGGGCACGGGATAACCGACATCGTGGTCACCCTTCAATTCTTGCCCCAGGTGATCAAGAGTTACTTTGGAGAGGGAACCGATTTGGGGGTAACCCTCAGTTACTCCATCGAGGAGACCCCTTTGGGCACCGCCGGAAGCGTTAAAAATGCCGAGAGGCATTTGGATGAGACATTCATTGTCATCAGCGGAGATGTCGTGACCGACATCGACATCTCGCAGGTGATTGACTTCCATAAGAAAAAAAAGTCCCTGGCCACTTTGACTCTCAAGAGCGTGGAGAACCCTCTCGAATTTGGGGTGGTGATCGCAGATAAAGATGGCCAAATTCAGAAGTTTCTGGAGAAGCCCACCTGGGGAGAGATTTTCAGCGATACCATCAATACGGGTATTTATGTCTTGGAGCCCGAGATATTTGATTACATCCCCGCCGATAAGCCCTTTGATTTCAGCAAGGATCTTTTCCCGCTCTTGCTGAAGGAGGGCAAGCCCCCTTGTGGCTGTGTGGTGGAGGGATATTGGTGCGACATTGGCAATGTCCAGCAGTACATTCAGGCTCACCAGGATATCCTAGAGAGGAAAGCGAAGATCGAACCCAACGGGATAAAGATGCTCGAGAATATCTGGGTGGGAAAGGGGTCTTTCATCGATCCCACGGTGGATTTGAGCGGCCCCGTCGTCATCGGTCAGAATGTCAAGATTGGGGCTGGCGCAAAGGTGGGAAAGTACTCCATCATTGGCAACAATGTCATCATCGATAAGGAAGCCCAAACCTATCGGTCTATTATCTTGGAGAATTCCTTTGTGGGATCTCAAGCTCGCCTCTATGGCTGTGTGGTCGGGAGAAGCTGTAATGTGAAGAAGAGCGCTCGTCTGGAGCAGGGAGTTGTGATCGGGGATGAGTGCAACATCGGAGAGAGTGCAGTCGTAAACCACGATGTCAAGATATACCCCTTTAAGGTGGTCGACGCTGGGGCAATTGTTAACACCAGCATAATTTGGGAGTCGAGGGGGATGCGCTCTCTCTTTGGGAAACAGGGCGTTTCCGGGCTGATCAACATCGATATAACCCCTGAGCTCGCCGTTCGTCTCGCCATGGCCTATGGGACGTACCTGTCCAAAGATACCCATGTTATGGTAAGCCGGGATGCCAACAGGGCTTCTCGGATGATCAAACGGGCGATCGTTGCTGGGCTCAATGCCACGGGAATACACTGTCGGGATTTGAGGGTGGCTCCCACCTGCATTAACCGATTCAACATTCACACCAGTCGTTGCGTGGGGGGCGTTCATGTGCGAGTTTCGCCCTTCGATCCTCAATTTCTGGAGATCAAATTCTTCGATTCTGAGGGGATAGATATCGATGAAGGGACCCAGCGCAACATAGAGAGGCATTATTTCAGGGAGGACTACCGGCGCGTCTTCTATAGCGAAGTGGGGGAGGTTTTGTTCCCTGCTCGAACCACCCAGTTTTATGCTGATGGTCTGTTGAAGGCGGTCGATAAGGAGCTCATCCGGGATGCAAAGTTCAAGGTGGTGGTGGATTATGCTTACGGGAGCGCATCGCTCATGATGCCCATTTTGATCGGCAATCTTGGCTGTGACGTTGTTTCCCTCCATGCCTTTACCGATGAGGATAAGACCACCATAAGTGGGGAGGAGTTCGAAGAGCATATGAGGGAGTTGTCCAATACGGTCAGTATGTTCAAGGCCGATTTGGGTATCCTGATAGATAGTGCTTGTGAGAAAGTATACCTGGTGGATGAGAGGGGTAGAGATGTATCTCCAGACGATCTCCTTCACCTTTTGGTTAGATTGGCGTGTCTATTTGAGGGGAAAGGAAAGATAGCTGTTCCCCTTACCACGTCAAGCGTGGTCGAGGAGATAGCTAATCGGCATGGCCGGAAGGTGCTCAGAACGAAGGTGAGCCCCAAGGCATTGATGGAGGCTTCTTTGCGGAGCGATGTAATCTTTGCCGGTGCTCAAGGAGGGGGGTTCATCTTTCCTAAATTCTTGCCCTCTTACGATGCGACCATGACCTTCTGCAAGATCCTCGAGTTCCTGGCCAAAGCGAAAAACCCTCTCTCGAAGCTGATTGATTCGCTTCCCGAATATCATCTGGCTCACAGGAGCGTCTTCTGTCCCTGGGAACAGAAGGGCCTCGTTATGCGGCGCTTGATGGAGCGGGCAAAAGACAAGAAAGTGGAGCTCATCGATGGGATTAAGATTTACGACACCCATCGGTGGGCCCTTGTTCTTCCAGATCCGGAGGAGCCCATTTTTCGGGTCTATGCCGAGGCCGACTCGGACAAGCGCGCCAAATCAGAGGTCAATAATTACGTCAAATTCGTAACAGAAATCGCAGAGTCCTAATGGAGGGTTGCTTTTGGGGAGAGGCGCACTCAATCGACAATGAGTGCGCCCAGAAAGGGAAAATCGGCTATGAGTCAATCGACAATGAGTGCGCTTTCTTTTGGGACGGATGGCTGGCGAGCGGTGATGTGTGATGCCTTTACTCTGGAGAATGTAAGGATAGTCACACAGGCCATCGTCGATTACGTGAAGAGTGAGGGGAAGCAAAAGAGCGGGTTGATCATTGGTTATGATACTCGCTTTTTTGCCGAAAGGTTTGCCGAAGCCTGCGCCTCTGTTTTGGCTGGAAATGGTATGCCTGTATACCTGGTCAAAAGGGCAATGCCCACGCCTATAACGGCTTATGCCATTGGAGCCTATGGTGCCGCGGGGGCCATCATGCTCACCGCGAGCCACAATCCCCCAGAGTACAATGGCATAAAATTCATTCCGGACTACGCCGGTCCGGCTACTCCCGAGATTACCAAGAGGATCGAGGAGAGTATAGGCGAGATCGAGGTTTCTAAAATTCCGAGCGTTTTTTTGGAAGGGAACGAACTGATTCATTTCATCGATCCCGTTCCTTCCTATATCAATCACCTGAAAACCCTCGTCGATTTCGATCTCATCAAGCGCAGTGGGCTCAAGGTTGTGGTCGATCCCATGTATGGGGCGGGACAGGGGATACTGAAAACTCTCCTGGAGGTGGCCGGGTGCGAGGTTTACCCCATTCACGATTGCCGAGATGTTCTCTTCGGTGGCTTTCTTCCGGATCCCTCTTTCGAGAATCTTCAGGAGCTCAGAACTCTGGTTTTGAAGAAAAAAGCTGACCTGGGACTTGCTCTCGATGGGGACGCTGATAGATTTGGCGTGGTCGACTCCCTTGGTGTTTACCTCTCTCCAAATCAGGTTTTGACCATCCTCTGCCTGCATCTGCTCAGGGCGCGGGGTTTCAGGGGGAGCTTGGTGCGCACGGTTGCCACCACCCATTCGCTGGACAAGATAGCCACCGAGTTTGGCGCGAAAATCGAGGAAACACCCGTAGGTTTCAAGTATGTGGGCGAGATCATGCGGAGCGAACCTGTGGTCTTGGGTGGAGAGGAAAGTGGGGGTCTGAGTATCTTGGGACATATCCCCGAGAAGGATGGACTGCTTGCCGATTTATTGTTGGCGGAAATAGTAGCTTATCAGAGAAAGCCCCTGTCCCATATTTTGGAGGACATTTACCGGGAGTACGGACATCATTATAGCGAGCGACTTGATGTCGAGTACCCCCAGGATAAGAAGCAGGTTCTTCTGGCCGAACTTAAAACCTGTCCCCCTCCCTCCATAGCGGGTTTATCCATCGAAGAGGTGGTCACCAAGGATGGGGTCAAATATGTGCTTTCGGAGGGCTCTTGGATTTTGATACGTCCCTCGGGAACGGAGCCCCTCATCAGGATTTACATCGAATCGACCTCCAAGGAAAAGTTTGAAGAGCTGGGGAAATTCGCGCGGGGGTTGCTTGAACAATAGGGTCGAGTTGGGACATGTGTGAGTATTGAGGAGACGGTCTCTAATCTGTCTCCTTTTTACATTGGTGGTGGTTTGATATACTTTATGAAATAAATTGGAGGGTGTGGAATTTGAAAAAGGTCAAGGACTATATCGCGCTTGCGATCGTCTGTGCAATTTTGGGGCTGCTTTTATCTACTTCTTTTTATGTCCATCGGAGAGCCCAAAAGACGAGCCCGGAAAGCCGAAGGGTGGAGCTGATCTCCGTGGTCAAAGACCTTGAGCAAGAGAGAGATGGCCTAAAGGATGATCTCAAAAAGCTGCGGAAAGAGATCGAGGATTATGAGAAAGAGGCAGCGGCTGATGAAGGGGTGTTGGCATCCTTTACTCGGGAGCTGAACAACCTTAGTTTTGCGGCCGGCTTGACGCCCGTTAGGGGACCTGGCTTGGAGGTTGTCCTTGGGGATAGCCCTACGGTTCCCTCGGGAAAGGATCCCAGTAACTACATCATTCACGATTATGATCTAAGGGTCATCGTTAATGCCCTGTGGGGAGCGGGAGCGGAGGCAATTGCCGTTAACGAGCAGCGATTGGTTGGCGTGAGCACTCTTCGCTGTGCCGGTAATACGATTTTGGCCAATTCCACTCGTCTGGCGTCGCCTTATAGAATCAGGGCCATTGGGGATCCGGATGCCCTTTATCAGGCCTTGCGGGAGGATGAGGGGGCCCTTCAACTCATAGACGGATATGCGAAATTCTTTGGCCTCGTGGTGGATATTAAAAAGAGCTCAGAATTAAAACTCCCTTCCTATCAAGGAAGTTTAAGGATAGAACACGCTAAAGCTGTCAGGAAAGGAGGGAGTTAAATTGCGAAGATTATATCTGGTGCCCCTCTTGGGTTTGATGGCGGGTGTCTTATTGGGCTTTGTTTTAAAGATTCCCATCCCCGCCGCTTATGTGAAGTATTTCGGGATAGCTGTCCTAGCTGCTCTCGATAGCGCTTTTGGGGGATTGAGGGCGAGCCTGGAAAAGAATTTTAATGATAGGCTTTTTGTCACGGGCTTCTTCAGCAATACGCTTATGGCCGCCTTCATCGTCTACATTGGCGACGGAATAGGCGTGGAAGAGCTTTACCTGGCGGCGGTGGTGGCTTTTGGTGTCCGACTATTTCGGAATCTTGCTCTTATCAGGCGGCATATCTTTCGGAGCAGAGGTTGGGAGTAATAATGGGGGACATTTTTCATCTTCATCATGTCCAGATCAAGAGGACGGAGATCACCATCGGGATAATCTGTGCCCTTGTGGGGTTTCTTTTGGTTAACCAGTTGAGGGTGCAGCGGAGTTTGAGTCAGCAGTTGCCCGCTTTGACCGAGCAGAATCTGGGGCAGATCATAAGGGAACTCAACGTGGAGGCGGAGTCCTTGCAACGCGAGGTCACTGATCTTCGGATCAAGCTGTATAGATATGAGCGGGAAGAGGCGGACAAGAAGACCATCCTCAATGAGGCTGCTCAAAAGTTAGAGAATTTGAGGATCGTTACCGGACTCGTCGGGGTCGAAGGGCAGGGGGTGCAAATTCAGTTGGATGACAAGAAGGGTCTCCTGGGCTCTTATGACATGTTGGATTTGATTCAGGAGTTGAGAACAGCCGGCGCCGAGGCCATCTCCATAAATGGCCGCCGCGTCACAGCTAGAACGGCTTTTAGGAGAAGAAGGGGTGGTCTCTGGATCAACGGGAGCGCGATCAACTCTCCTTACGAGATAAGAGCGATCGGGGATTCCGAAACCCTTTATCAGGGAGTGGTCCTAGCGGGGGGTATTCGGGATGTTCTCGGCTCTTTGGGAGGAGTTTCCTTTGAGATTGCCAAGGTGAGTGATCTGTCAATTCCTGCTATTGGAAGGGAAATCCAGCCCCTCTATGCTACACCAATCGAGGAAGAATAATCTCTCTTATGATGCTTATGTTGAGTCCGATGAAGATCAATATTCCAAAGGCGTATAAAAGGATTTTTCTCAACCTCTTCTTGGGTGTCCTTATTTTTTTGGGGGCCCTTATTTTTGCGGATCATCTCATTCATTGGGGCAGGATTCATCATGGCGTGAGAGTCTCGGGTATTTCCGTCGGGCACCTGACTCCCGAGGAAGCAGTTCTTAAATTGAGCACCAAGCAAAAGGCAGCCTTGATTAAACAGGTAACTCTTCGACACGCCGATAAGACATGGGTGGTTTATCCCGCTCAGTTTGATACCAAAGTTAACATCACTAAAACGGTCAAAAAGGCTTTTGGGGTTGGTAGAGCGGGGGGGATATTTCAACGTCTCCGCCTGAGACTTTGCAGCTGGTGCGAGCCTGTGGATATTCCTCTAATCTATTCCGTGGATCAAAAGCTTCTGAGTCAATTTGTGAATGGTGTGGCCACAGAAGTCGACAGGGAACCGGTTAATGCGGGCATCAAAATAAAGGAAACCGAGGTAGAGATAGTTCCCAGTCAGATCGGGATGAAGCTGAGAAGGCCCGAGACCTTCACCTTGGTCAGAAGAAAGCTGGTTGCTCTCAGGGATCGAGAGGCGGATCTCCCCGTTGATATTTTACCGGTCGAACTAACCGAGGAAGATGTTGCTGAAGCCTATAACGAGGTCAAGTTATTTTTGAGTGTCCCCATCGTTTTAAGATACGACAGGTATTCATGGGAGTTAAAGCCTGAAGAAGTAGGCGAGCTCATCACCTTCAAGCACACTAAAGCGGAGGATGGAAAATCTCGCACCCTCACTGCCTGCTTGAATGAAAAGAAGACGAAGGAAAGAATCGGGGAGATTACGCGGTCCATCAACATTGATCCACGAGATGCCCGGTTCAATGTGGTTGGTAAGAAGGTCACCATAATCCCCAGCCAGAGCGGTCTCAAGATCGATGAAGAGGCTGCTTTTTTCCTTCTTGAGCAGGTTATCCGGTTGCCGGCACCCAGGGAAGTCCTCTTATCGACGAAGGTGGTGACCCCGAAGATAACAACGGAAAAAGCCCGGGCAATGGGCATCAAGGAACAGGTGGTTGCATATACTACCTCATATAATCCAAAGCATACAGCCAGGGTCCACAATATCCATCTTTTAGCTAAGGAGCTGGATGGGACCATCATCGCGCCCGGGGAGATTTTTTCTTTTAACGAGGTGGTTGGGGATAGAACGGCCGAGAAGGGATATCAGGAGGCTCCGATGATTCTCAATGGAGAGTTGGTGCCGGCTATCGGCGGGGGAGTTTGTCAGGTGGGTACGACCATCTTTAACACTGCCTTCTTTGGAGGTTATGAGATTGCAGAGAGGTACTGTCACAGCTTTTACATCAGCCGTTACCCCGCTGGGCGAGATGCGACGGTATCCTATCCCGGTCCGGATTTCAAATTCAAAAACGATACGAGTACCTACCTCTTGATCAAGACCTCTTACACGGCGAGTACGGTGACGGTGGCCTTTTACAGCACCGACTTTGGCACGGAAGTTTCCTATTCGGCAACTCTCTTCGCCAATCTGAAGCCGTATACGACGAAGTATGTGGAGGATCCTACTTTGCTCAAGGGCCAGGAGAAGGTAGAAGAGGAGGGGGTGGAGGGACGCGACATCACGGTCTATAGAACGGTTGAGAGGGACGGAGTTTTGGTTAGAAAGGACAAATTTTTTAGCCGATATAGACCGAAGCAAGCGGTGGTGCGGGTGGGAACGATGGAGCTCCCAGTTCCAAGCGGGGAGACCACGCCTACCTCTATCTCAGAGCCAGCCGAGCAAGGGCAGCTACTCCATTAGTTTTTCTAAGTCTTCCTTGTCCTCCGGGTAACTCAGGACTGTAACTTTTACCGCATCCTCCGGAAAATCACCGTATTTTTGAAGATACCGAAGGACTTCTTTTTTCAATCTTTCCCCGGTGATTGAAGCACCCGGTGTTTTCGTATTGGGAAGGATCAGGCGGAATTTATCTTCTCTCAGCCGACCGACTTCGTCAACAAGGCGGACGTCACGTCGGATGATCGCTCCAATTTCTCTCATTCTTTTCTTGTAATGTTTTTTCCTTAGGGCTTGAAGAGCCCTGTCGTTCATCCCGATGGTCAACGCGGAGAAGGGGTTTTTGTAGCGTTCAAATTGTTGAGCGTAGTTTTTGAAAAGTTTAGCTAGGTACGGGGGATTGTAAAGAAGGGTTACATCGTCGATGTAGCTTCTGTCCTCAAGTCCTGTAAGAAAATATTTGATCCTGAAACAAATCTCTCCCCCGCCGATTCCCAGAAGCAAGTAGACCAGAGTGCGAAGTCCAATCAGTTGAGCTAGAAAGAGCGATTCCGCTCCTGCTAGAGTCAGGAGACGCATCGGGGCGTAGACCATGGTGGCAACTAGGGCCGTCACCGTCCCTCCGATTCTCCCGTAATGAGCGGCGCCGACGATGACGAGAATGAGGAGAAGCTGGGCTATTATCTCCACGGCATCGGCTCGCCCAACCAAGGAGGTGGCAATTGTTCCCAGGATGGCACCGATTCCGAATATCAACACCAGTCCCTCAAGTTTTGAGTATTTCATGGTATTTCTCCTTTCTCTAAAACTCCTCATGTCCGAGGCTGGGGCACTTCACATCGCTCACCCCAGCCGTGCCGATTTCGATGTAGGCTTGCTCAGTGGCAGAGCACTTGAACTCAAAGGTGTCTTTGATGTAATCTGGTTTAAGGTAGTCCAAATTGGGGGGATTTTGCCCTTCGTTAACGGAGCGGTAGGTCTCTATTGCTCCACGAATGAGGCGCAGGTTTGCCCTGCAAACGGTTTTCGACATCAGTCTCGTCGAGGCTTGATAGGTGGCCACCACGATGCCGATGAGGATAGCCAGGATGAGCACCACGATGGCCAGCTCTAGCAAGGTAAAACCCTCTTCCGCGGAAAGAAGATGCCTGATTCTGCTCACCGTACTCCTTTGTTAAATTAAAGTGGTAAATTAGTTCAGCGGTGATTGTGGTGAATCCCTTATTATAATTCGGCATCTGACTGCAAATTCTTTAGGGCTATTGTGGTAGAATTGGGGAGAGGTGGTCAGGAGATAGAAGAGGAGCACTCGCACTCAGTCCGATTCCCGCCGGCGGGGCTGTGGTCACGGGAGCCGGAAGGCTCGGGGCAAAGTATGTCATCCAGGCGGCCGTGATGGGGATGGACTTTAAAACGGATGCCAATAAAGTAAAGGAAGCTACTCTTAACTTTTTGAGGAGAGCCGAGGAGCTCCAGATATCCTCGATCGCACTCCCAGCTCTGGGTACCGGTGTCGGAAGGTTTCCCATGGGAGAGACGGCAAGGGCCATGATATCTGAAGAATTTCGGGGGAAGGAGTGGTCTATTTGATTTCGGGCGGGAACAAGAGTGCCCTTTTGATCATCGATATGCTCAATGATTTTGTCAAGGAAGGCGGTGCGCTGGTGGTTCCAGCCGCGGCGGGCATCATTCCTCACATCGAAGTCGAGCTAAAGAAGGCACGGGAAGCAAAGATTCCCGTGATCTATGTCGATGATTCCCACAGCTCAGATGATACCGAATTTGAAAGTTGGCCGAGGCATGCGGTGGAGGGAACCTGGGGAGCGGAGGTTGTGAAAGAGCTAGCGCCCTTTGAAGGGGAGCACGTCGTTTCCAAGAGAAGATATTCTGGATTTTTTGGGACCCGTCTGGATTCGCTCCTGCGCGAGCTCGGCGTCAAGATTATCATCCTGACGGGCACCGCGACTAATATCTGCGTCTATTCCACAGCCCTTGATGCTTTTATGAGGGGGTATGAAGTCATTGTCATCAGGAATTGCGTGGCTGGTTTAACCAAGGAGGATCATGACACTGCTTTAAGGTGGATGAAGGAATTTTTGGGAGCAAAGATCATTTGAGAGGGAGCTATGTCTGCCGACAAGTGGGTTGGGAAAGAAGGAGCATTTCATATAGCCAGTGATGAGGAGATCAAGGCCGGTAAGATCTCCGACGTCTATTTTCAAAGAGGCGTTCAGGTCCTGAAGGAAAAGAACGCAGATAAATGGGTTAAGGGAGAGGTTAGAGCCAGCTCCTTACCGGAAGACTGGGAATGGGCGGTTCTTGGCGGCATTGAAGAGGCCGCTCATCTTCTCACTGGTTTGAAGGTTGATGTTGAAGCCATGCCCGAGGGCACGCTTTTCCACGTTGAGGAGCCTGTTCTCACGGTCGAAGGAAACTATTCGGACTTTGCCATTTATGAAACGGCTTTGCTTGGACTGGTTTGTCAGGCATCCGGTGTGGCCACAAAGGCGGCGAGGTGCAAGCTCGCCGGGGGTGATAGGAAAGTTTACAGTTTTGGTGCTCGAAGAATGCACCCCGCCATCACACCCATGGTAGAAAGGAACGCCTTCATTGGAGGATGCGATGGGGTGGCCGTTCCCGAGAGCGCCAGACTGATCCACGAAGAGCCCGTTGGGACGATGGCTCACGCCCTAATCCTGGTCTTCGGGAGCGAGGAAGAGGCATACAGGGCCTTTAACGAGGTTATTGATCCCAAGGTAAAGCGAGTGGCCCTGGTTGATACCTTCAACGACGAGAAGTTCGCTGCGTTGAGAGCAGCGGAGGTTTTAGGCAAAGATCTTTTCGCCGTCCGTTTGGATACGCCGAGATCTCGAAGGGGAGATTTTCCAAAGATTTTGGAGGAAGTTCGCTGGGAACTAAACCTTCGCGGCTATGAACACGTAAAGATCTTTGTGAGCGGAGGGATAGACGAGAACAGGATCACAGAATGCAATCCCTATGCGGATGCCTATGGGGTGGGAACGGCGATAAGCAATGCACCGGTGGTCGATTTTTCATTCGATCTCGTTGAGGTCGAGGGTAAAGCCGTGGCCAAACGGGGGAAGATGTCGGGATCAAAGAGCGCTTTTCGGTGTACTGAGTGTTTCACCACGCGGGTTGTTCCCCGAGGTCGAGAATTCGAGAAATGCGCCTGTGGCGGGAGAGTTAAGCCCCTTCTGAAAACCTTGATTAGAAAGGGAGAGTTGGTTATCGGCTTGCCGGATCCCCACTCGATCAGGGGCTATGTCTTAAATCAGCTGGCACACATCTCGTTAAATTTGTGAAGGTGGGAAAAATGGTCAAGCTCAGGGTGATCGTCGACAGAGTTGAGGGGGATAGGGCGACCCTCTTTTTTGAGGGTGCCGAGGAGGCGTTTTTTTGGCCCCGCAAATTGCTCCCGGCGAGTAGCAAGGAAGGGGATGTCCTTCTCATCACGGTGAGGAGAAGTTCAAGGCTCACTAAGAGGAGACTCAGCGAAGTCTCTAGGCTGATCGAGAGTTTGGCCAAGAGTCAAGTGCCCGAGCACAGGGATATTGAAGTGGAGGGCGATGGTTAAGGGGTTTATGGCTCGAAGACTTGCCGTTTTTCTTCTTTGCATTTTTGTTTTGGGGGCTTTTTGGCCGGCTCGGGTTGCCGCTCAGCCGGCCATCGGTGCTCAATCGGGGATACTTGTAGATGCTCAGACTGGCCAGGTTTTATGGGAGAAGAACCCCCATCAAAAGCGATCCATCGCCAGCACCACCAAGATAATGACAGCCGCACTAGTTCTGGAGAGAGCCCAATTTACCGATATTGTAACCACGAGCCAGGAGGCGGCCGATGTCGGTGAGGCGG
Organism: Actinomycetota bacterium; assembly: GCA_003491635.1. Lineage (GTDB taxonomy): Bacteria > Actinomycetota > Aquicultoria > Subteraquimicrobiales > UBA9087 > UBA9087. The sequence goes on along the minus strand of DNCG01000064.1, from coordinate 3,387 downwards.
AACTTTATCTCTCTCCCGGGGAACAGAGGACGGTCGAGGAACTTCTTTATGGACTATTACTCAGGTCTGCTAACGATGCTGCCATGGCTCTGGCAGAACACGTTGGGGGTTCCGTGGAGCACTTCGTGGAGCTAATGAACAAGAAGACGGAGCTGATCGGGGCCCGAAATACCAACTTTACAGACCCCCATGGTCTCACCGATGGCGATCACTATTCCACCGCCTATGACCTATCTCTCATTGCCCGATATGCATTGCTGGATCCGGGGTTTGCAAAGATCGTTTCCACAGAGCACCGGACGATACCCTGGCCGGACAATCAATATCCTCGGGAGCTGGAAAATCACAATAAACTGCTCAAGCGATATCCTTATGCTGATGGGGTGAAGACCGGCTACACCAGAAAGGCCGGGTACTGTTTGGTTGCCTCGGCCACCAAGGATAGGGCTAAACTTCTCTCAGTTGTTTTGGGTAGTCTCACCAGCGAGGCCTGTTACACCGATTCAGAAAGATTGCTGGACTATGGTTTCATGAACTTCAGGCGTGAGAGGGTTGTTCAGCGGGGCAAGGTTTATAAAGCGGTTAATTTACCGGTGTGGGAAGGGGAAAAACTCAATCTCATTGCCATCTCTGACCTCTTTATTCAGGTGAAACAAAACCCCCGTACGCTTGAGAACGAGGTTTCTTTCGAAGAACCCAAAGTTTTGCCGATCTTTAAGGGGCAGAAATTTGGCGAAGTCATTGTGACTCAAGATGGACAGGAGCTCGGGAGAGTTGATTTGGTTGCTCAGAAGGACATCCATAAACCAGCGTGGTGGCAGCGAGTGATCATTTTTGTGCGTTCTTTTTTGGGGAAACTGGGAAGATGATTCCTACTGACAGGAGATACTCTCGAGATCATACGTGGATTCAGGCTCGAAACGAAAAGGCGGTTCTGGGGATTTCCGACTACGTTCAGGAAGCATTCGGTGAGATAGTTTACGTGGATATTCGGGAGGTGGGAACTCCAATTAGAGCCGGGGAGCCCTTTGGTGAAGTTGAATCCACGAAGGCGATTTTTGAGCTTTCTAGCCCCGTGAGCGGGGTGATTCTTGAAGTGAACTCCGGGGTTTTGCAAACTCCCAAGCCGATTAATACCGATCCATATGGCGAGGGCTGGCTCGCTATTGTAAGGCTTAGCAATTCCTCCGAGTTGAGCTCTTTAATGAGTGCTGAGGAGTACGAAGAATTTGTTGAAGGAAGTAAACCTTAAGTTGAGGTAGAGCTTATGGTTGCTCATCGTCTCCGGAGGCAGACCAATTGGCGTTTTATCGATGTTACTTTTCCCAATGCGGCCATGAATATGGCCATCGACGAGGCCATTTTCGAGGCATTTCGAAGAGGTTTGGTTCCACCGACTTTGCGGGTCTATGAGTGGAGCTCGCCCGCGCTTTCCGTTGGTCGCTTTCAGGAAATTGACGATATAGACGTGGAGCAATGTGATGAGCTTGATGTGCAAATAGTTCGACGCATCACTGGCGGAAGAGCCGTTTTGCACGGTGCTGATGTTTCTTACAGTATTGTCCTTGAGAGGGAGGAGGGTTTCCCAAAATCCAGTGCTGATTCCTACCGGTTTCTTTGCCGGGGACTGATCAGGGCCTACGAGATCCTCGGCGTGGAGGTGGAGCTGGTCTCCTCCAAGGAAAGCGACTCCCCGATTTGTTTTCTTGGCTTCTCTCGCGCTGATCTATCTTACCGTGGTAGGAAACTTGCGGGGGGTGCTCAAATCTGGAGGGAAGGCTTTTTATTACAGCAAGGTTCGTTGCTGATGGACTTCGACGAAAAGGCCCTTTTTGCGATTTTAAAACAACCGCTTCATCGAGATATTTCTTCTCAGATCACCTCTTTACGCCAGATAATGGGCGGCCCGGTCGAGATAGATCTGTTCAAGGACGCTCTTCTTCGGGGATTTCAGGAAACTCTCTGTATATCTTTAATCGCTTCTAATTTGACGACCTGGGAAATAAATTGTGCCAAGAGGCTTTTTGGGGACAGGTATACCAGTGACCCTTGGACCTTTTTGGGTAAACTAGAGCTTTAGATATTTCTGTGTTAAGCTATGGGTGGAAGTTGCCGATAATGTTTAAAAAGGCTCTGAAGAGGTGAGGAATGTGGCTAAGAAAGGTGAACTCGGTTTGGGCGGCGCTTTGGCGGAGCTTCATGAGAAAAGCGATAACGAACTCCGGGAAATCCTGGATGAGCTGTACAAGGAGGAGAGGCAACTTTCTTATGAGCGCCGAATTCTGCACGGGAAGATAGACATCCTTAAAGCCGAACTTACTGAGCGGCTAAAGAAAAGACGTAAGGCTGGTGAGAGTGTCATCTCCGCCAGAGATATCGAGCGTCTGAGTGAGATACTGGCCAAGGGGGCTGGCAGGCGATCTCCGGTCTAACTGAGCTTTTTTTATTTAGGAGGGGTTGAGGATGACCGATAAAGATGTTCAGAGAAATGTTCGATCTATGGGGGAGGAGGGGGTACAAACACCAACCCAAAAACATCTCCGCTCCATAGGCCAGCGAGATAATTTCCCTTTTGGCGAGGGGCCTGAAGAGAAAAAAGAGAAGGAAAAGTTGCTGGCCAAGTTTCATGAACGAGAGTTGAGATTGAGAAAGAAGGCCGAGGAGTCACGAAAAGAGGAGCAGAAGAAATCTTGACCCTCAATGTTCACTGGAGATTGATTGCATCGCCTTTTAAAGATAAACTATGGTTGATTTTAGACTCAAAGAGTAGGGGAGTGGGGTTTGATGCGCTGCGATCTTTGTGGACATGAAAACGAGAAAACGGCCGAATTTTGCCAAAAGTGCGGGACGAAACTCAAGAAGACAGCCGATTCTACTGTGATCTTTACTCCGGTGACCGGAGTGGCAGAAGAAGAGGCTGTGATTGAGATTAAGCCTCCCGTTGAAGAGGAGGCTGTTTTGGTGGTCAAGAAAGGACCGCTAGTTGGGCAGAGGTTTGCTCTCACTCGGGGGACAATCACTCTGGGAAGGGATCCTGGAAGCGACATATTTCTGAATGATATAACGGTTTCTCGCAAACACGCCAGGATCAATTTCGAACCCTCCCGTTTTGTGATCCATGATGTCGGGAGTCTGAATGGGACCTATGTTAATGGGAAGCGGGTTGAAAAGTCCACCTTGAGACAGGGTGACGAGTTGCAGATCGGCAAGTTTAAGCTGATTTTTCTGAGCAGGGAAGGCTAGTTATCTTTAGGGGATTAATTGTGTCTATATCTTCTGAGAAGGATTATCTGACCATAGGAGAGGTTGTAAACAGGCTCTGTGGCGAATTTCCCGGCCTTTCCATTAGTAAAGTCAGATATCTAGAGGAGGAGGGGTTAATCAGGC
>DNCG01000073.1 GCA_003491635.1 Actinomycetota bacterium | reverse complement strand
ACCCCGAGCCTCACGCCCCGCTCGGCCAGATCCACCCGAGAAATACTGAATCTCAATGTCCCGAATCTATCCACGTCGATGACCTCAGCGAAGATCTCCCGACCCTTAATTCTCGGTTCCGGCCAGGGCGCTTTCTCTAAGGTCTTCACCTCGATGGATGGGCCAAATTCGGTGATGTCCACCCCCCTGGCCAAATGGGCGGCCACCGGTGCAAAGACATCGCGCCCATGGAAGGTGGGACAGACAGGCTGGAGCATGTACCTCTCGTTGGTTATCTCCACCGCCTTCTCGATGCCACCCAGAGCTCGAGCTGCGGGTATAAGCAGGCCATTGTCGGGACCGACGAGATAATCACCCCTCTCGACCTCAAGAACAAGGGCTCGTCTCCTCGTGCCCACACCCGGATCGACCACTCCCAGATGCACCCCTTGGGGCATAAAAGGCAGAGCGCTCGCCATGGCGAGCGCTCCCTTCCTTATATCAAAAGGCGGTATTTCATGGGTAATATCAATGACCACCGCTTCCGGGAAAATACCGAAAATTACCCCTTTGCACACCGCCACCCACTCATCTTGCAGACCAAAATCGCTCAGGAAAGTTATCGAAACTCCCATACCGGCTTATTCTTCGGCCAAATCGACGATATCCGCCTTGACCAAATTCACGAAATCCTGGGTCTTCATCTTGATGGAATCGGTGTGTGTCCCCGCAACGAAGATGATGGTCTCATGATCCAAAAGTCTCTTGTCCACATAAACAGGATTCCCAAAGAGCTCACCCAGGGGAGGAACTGCTCCCACCTCATACTTGGGAAAGTCGGTGGGCATCTCTTCCTCCAACTCCAATCTCGCCCGTTTGCCCAGAAGATCCCTCAGCTTGTGCACGTCCAGCCTGTGGGCGCCGGACAAAACCGCAAAGGCGTGTCTGTCCTTTATCTTGATGATCAGATTCTTGGTAATCTCATCGGCGCCTATCCCCAGCGCCTTTGCTTCCTCAACACAGCTAAAGACCTGTGGATGGGAGACTGCCTCGTAAGAAACGCCGCTTTTATCCAGGTAAGATTTGACATCGGGAGCGACCGCCATCTTACACCTCCTTTCCCTTCCTGTCTGCCCTGACTGCCCTGTCTGCCGTCAAGCAGGCGTCAGGCATGGCATTACCCAATTCCATAGTAATATTTCGCCCCATAAACGGGCAATCCCTGCAAACAAGCGGACAATTTCAATCGATCGCCACCAACGCACTCATGCCTATTTCTCTTCCTTCACTAGATACGTTAAATATTTCAGTTTTTTAATCGGGATATTTTGGAATCTTCCCAGCTTTAAAAGATGTTTATCGCCAGAAATAATAAGATGAGCCTGGCCAGCAACGGCACATTCTAAAATGCGATTATCGGACTCATCCCCTACGATAACATTCAGGGTTTCTTCGGGATTAACTAACTCCGCTAGGTGGCTGGTTTGCCTCAAGAACTTTTGGATATTATGCTCTGGCCACCTGAATTTTTCCCTTAGCTTCCTTGCAGTCTCTGAAAGAATAGCTTGAGAAGCCACCAGGGTGACTTTCCGCTTTCTCGCTAACTCTAAGATAACCCTCGGTAGACCATCAAAAAGAAGAACTGAGATATAGACATTAGAGTCAAAGACGACCCTGAGCATCTCAGCCTTTCTCGTTTAAGATGGCAAATAGCTCCTCTTCGGATTTGATCCCAAACCTCCTGGCAGTTTCTTCGCCAAACTTAAAGAGTTCCTGCCATTCTTTTTCGGCTAAGTACTCTTCATAAACTCTAATCATCTCTCGAAAAAGATCGCTTTTGGTTCTCCCTTGAGCCTTAGCTAATTTTTCAACTTCCCTTGCCGTCTCCGGTGGCAAAGAAAGAGTCAAAACCTTTGTCGCTCTTCCCATCATACACACCTCTTTATTACTGAGTATTACACATTACTGGTTCTCCGTCAAGTTTTTTCTTCTCTCAATCCCTTATAGGCAGGCCTCATAAAAGAGCTAGGCTGGATATATTTCGAAGGCAGTGATGTGCCTCGGTCTTATCAAGTGAAAGTGTTTATCCAAAGTGAGAATTTTAGTGATCTTGAGACGTTCAGCTATGGCAACGATCGACGCATCTACAAAGCCTATTTTTTCGCCTTTATAAGTTGAAATCAATTCGATAACTCTTTCGAGATCGGTTGGCAAAAAGCTTTCAAGCGCCAATTCGCCTACCTTTATGCTTGAAAGCAATTTGACTTCCACCTCAACACTGAGATATTTGTTTACTAGGTAAGAACTCTCTGGCAAGATGACATCAGGAACTATGAGAGCTTCATTGGTGCTTTCCACAAACTTGATTGTGTCCTTATGATGTCGATCATCTTTATCAAGCAGGGCAAAAAGACAACTTGTATCCAACAAGACAGCCATCAGCGAGCCCTCTCGAATGCTTGCTCAAGAATTTCCTCAGATTTCTCTGAGATGTCATTTCGACCGCTTCTCCCAGCACCGACAAAGCTCAACGTTTTCTTTTTTTCGCCGCGTCGCAAGTAGCCCTCCAGGGCCTCCCGGATCAATTCCGAGACAGTTCTCCCTTCCCTCTTAGCTTGATGCTTTAGCTCCAAGA
>DNCG01000044.1 GCA_003491635.1 Actinomycetota bacterium | reverse complement strand
AAAAGTTGAATGTCAAGTTGGCTACCATCAGGCAAAAGGCCATCAAGGTAAATATCTTCTGCTGATATATGGAGATCAAAAAGGTGGTGATGGTCATATTAAGCATCATGAAGGTCGTCGCCCAAATGAGAATGGACAGCGCTGAACTGGTGGCAGCGTACTCCCCGCCGTACAAGACATCTATGATTTGGTGACGATAAAAAAGGGTTCCAATGGAAACCGGGATCATCAAAAGAAGGAGATATTTCAAACTCACCTGATAAGCCATTTCCATAGATTTCCTGGCCGATTTATAGTAGCGGGAGGCAAGGGGTAAAAGCGTGATGATAAAGGCGGAACCCAATATTGTGAAAGCCTCCGTGAGCTTGAAAGATGCCGAATAAAGTCCAATGGCCCCCTCCCCTTTCCACAAAGAAAGCAAAATCACATCCACCCTGAAATAAACCATAACAAAGATTGAAGAAAGAGCAATGGGCAGGGATTCACGTAACAAAAATTTCCATAAGCCAAAATCAAGAGAAAATTTGGGCCTAATAAACCTGTTGGACAAATAGACTAAAGCAATGAAACCGGGGATAAGCCCGAAGACGTTTACGGCAACTATCTCAAACAAAGTTCTCCTCAGCAAAATGAACAGCAACGTCAGCGCACCCATGACGACCTTGCTAACCAGATCGATGGCGGTCACGTAAACCCGGCTCAAATTCACCGTGAAAATGGTGGTGAATACATTCCCAAAGGACGGCGACTGGTAGGAAAAAATCAGGGAAATCGAGGCAAGAAGAACCAGTATCTTGGTACTGAGCGGATAATCCAGCGACAGGGCAATCGAGCAGGCCAAAATTAGAGAAAGCAAGGCCAGAGTCAGCTTCAGCAAAACAGCGTTCCCAAACAAGACCTCGGGTGGCCTCTCAACACTCGCTATCTCGCGGATGAGTATCTGATCCAGACCAAAATCGGTGAGAATGGCAAAAAAACCGAGATAGGCAAAGGCAAAGGAGAACTTCCCGAAACCAACCTGACCAAGGTACCTCGCCAGGCAAACCATCACAAAAAGCGAGACAAGTTTCGTAAGAACCTGTCCCAAAAAAATTACGCCTGTGTTGGCAACAGCCCTGCGAACTACGCTAATCTCGTTTTCACCCTTTCAAATCTTCTCAGCTCTACTACAAAGACCAGAGCAAACAGACCCGGAAATACCCTCTTTAAAAAGGAAACCTTCTCGATTCTATGAGGGCCGATGAAATGCCTTCTCTCCACTTTCAAGTCCATTTCTTGGGTCAGCCTCAGAAAATCCCTGTAGGAAAAGAGGGTGACATGATCCGAGTCATACCAGTTGAATCCAAATAGAGGAGCGCGGGGGAAATAACCTCTCAAGAGATCGAGCCTTCCACTCCAGTAAGCCACATTCGGAGCGGCAACGATGAGGCCATCTCGGGTTAAGCGTTTGGCCTCCTCCAATACTTTCTTTGGAAAAAAAACGTGCTCCAGGACATCGCATAGGATGACATGGTCAAAAAAGCCGTCCTCGAAAGGCAGCTCTTCATGGTCCAAGTCTCCAACCCGAGCAACGACCCCCTTCTTCTTGGCAAGATCCACTGCCAATCCACTGACATCCACACCCCAAACCAGGCAGTCCTTTTCCTTGATCAATCGAGAACCCAGTGAACCGTCTCCGCAGCCCAAATCCAATACCCTGGAGCCGGGTCTCACCCACTCCAGAATGGTCTCAAACTCCAATCTCTCGATCCCGGCATCCGGGGCTTTTTCCCACTGATCGTCGTAGACCTTCCCGCAACCCATATCAGCAGCGACTCTCCTCCAAGGCAAGCAACTTTTCGTACTCCTCTATGGCCATTTGAGCTATGATCTTCCAGTCGTAGGCTTCAACGATCCTTGCCGATGCCCTGCCCATCTCCTCGATTCTTCCCCCTTGGTATGCCTTGATCACAGCTTGAGCAATGGCCTGAGGATCAGCCGGTGGTACCAGATAACCATTCACGCCATCCTTCACCACCTGCCGATTTTCAGAAATGTCCGTGGCAACGACCGGAAGTCCGCACGCCATGGCCTCCAGAATCACTAAGGGAAGCCCCTCGAATAACGTTGGGGTAATGGAAAGATCGGCCAAGCCAAAATAGTTAAACAAAGTGCCCTCATCCAAGTTTTTGAAATGGAGGACAACATCGTGCAATTTGAGACCGCGAACCCGTTTCATCAGATCACTCTCTTTTGAGCCGGTCCCAACGATGATCAACTTTACATTTTTCAGCCGCTGGCGGATCAGGGGAAGCGCATCCACCAGATAGTTTACCCCTTTGTTCTCCTCCAATCTGTTGACATTGATCAGAACAAAATCATCGGGATTCAGTCCTATATCTTCCCTTTTAACCTTCCCCTCCTCTATATGGCGTTTTATCCACGATAAATCCACGCCGTCCGGAAGAAGAAAAATCTTCTCCCCATTTACACCGTATATCCTGGTAATCTCAGTGACTTGAGCTCCTCCCTCAGCAGCGATAGCATCCGCCTCTCGCATGGTGTACCGGGACTGGGGAAACCACATTGCATAATTGATCATTCTCTCCAGCAAAGGAGCTTTAAAGGACTCGATCCCAAAGGGTTGCACGATCAAGGGCTTTCTCTTATCCAAAGTATAAAAGAGGGCGGGAAATCCAAAGCTATGAAGGACGTCGAAGTGAATGATCTTTAAGTACCTGGCCGCATTTCTGCTGAACAGGTGATATCTGTACCAAAACCCCAGCCAGTTTTTGGGAATGTAAGGTGGAAGCAGTGTGTACCTTACACCATGATGTTCGGCCGTGAAACCACCCTCTCCCTCCTTCTCCACACTCGTGATGACCTCCACCTCCAAACCTCTCTCCACGAGGCACCGGCTCAACAAAGCTATGTACTTCTCCATACCCCCATATCCGTGATAGGGAGCAACTGCCCTTGAGAGCATGACAACCTTCAAGATGACAACACCTCTGTGGCAATGCGATGGACGAGGTAGCCCAACTACCACATCTCTTTAATCGCATCGGTTATCCGAACTATCTCTTCCTCCATTAAAGTGGCTGCCGAGGGTAGATTAACCCCCTTACGAGAGATCTCTTCGGCAACTTCAAA
>DNCG01000026.1 GCA_003491635.1 Actinomycetota bacterium | reverse complement strand
TTTCTCATAATCAATTTGACAGCCCCGCAGGTAAAAAGCTATGAGGAGGTCTGACCCTCTTCGCTGGGTGGACTGTTTGTATCCTCCGATCGTCACCCCGCCGTCGGCGGGGTGACGATGTTTTCCTCCAGAGTTCTACCTCTATCGTCTTACCTACGCAAGCACAAATGTTGAATAATTTATATTTTATGTTATGATACTTACCAAATGAGGTAAGGATTATGTCACAAACAGTAAAAGGCTTAAGCAAAGCCGAGACCAGATTGCTTTCTATTTTGAGCAAGGGGGGGAAAAACATTTTCTCCTTCGAGGATGCATTTAGGATCTTGGGGATATCAAGAAACCATGCTTGGAAATTTGTCCACACTTTGGTTGACAAAGGATGGCTCAAGACTTTAGAAAAAGGCAAATACTTGATTGTTCCATTTGAAGCTGGCCCCGAAGGCCAATGGTCAGAAGAAGCATTTGTTGTGGCGTCTTATCTGATTAATCCCTATGCCATATCCTATTGGTCGGCTTTGAATCATTATGGCTACACGGAGCAAATACCCCGGACGATTTTTATTAGCACGACGAAAAGGAGATTCAAGGCGGAGATAGAGGTTTTAGGGGTACCATACAAGTTCGTCACTTTAAAGAAGCATAAGTTTTTTGGCATCGAGAAGACTTGGATTGCTAATAAGCAAATTAATATCACTGACAAGGAAAAGACGATTGTTGATTGTCTGGATCACCCTGAATATTGTGGTGGAATTATTGAAGCTGCGAAGGGCCTCTACAATGGCATGGCAGATAACGTCGATTTGGACAAAATAACAAGTTGCGCCCAAGAAATGGGGAATAAGGCTATTTTTAAGAGATTGGGATATCTGGCTGAAGTTTTAGAGCTTCCTGTTGGGACGCATATTGCGATGTGGCAGGAGAGGATTTCAGCCGGATACGCTTTGCTGGATCCAACTTTGGGAGGAACGGGGAAGCACAATTCTCGCTGGAATCTCAGGCTGAACGTTGCAAAGCGCGACTTGACCTCTTGGAGAATGTACTGATGGTTTCTTTGGCTGAGCTTAAGAGATATTCTGCAGAAAATTCCGTTGACGTTGCTACTCTGGAGCGTGATTATACCATCGGCTGGTTACTAAAGGGGATATTTGTTGAAGAGCAACTGGCGAAAGTTCTTGTTTTCAAGGGTGGAACAGCTCTTCGTAAGGCTTATTTTAAAGATTTTCGTTTTTCTCAGGATATTGATTTTACCTTGCTGCGATCGATTGATGCGAGCACTCTGGAGGGTGGGATATCCTCTGTTTGTGCAACTGCTTATCGTGATTCAGGGGTTGAGTTTTCCTTAATTAGTTTCGCTCAGACGAGGAGCGAAATGGGGGAGGAAGCCTACGAAGGAAAAGTTTCATTCGTAGGCCCGAGGAAGCAGAGGGGAAATCCTGCGAGGATAAAGATCGATCTCACTTCTTACGAAAAGGTAGTTCTTTTGCCTGCATCTTTGCCGCTGATCCATCCCTATTCCGATAACTGCGAGGTCAATCTCTTGGTATATCGGCTTGAAGAGATCGTGGCTGAAAAATTGAGAACTATATTGCAAAGAGCTCATCCTAGGGACCTCTACGATGTTTGGACTGTATTGAAATTTTATAGAAACAAATTGAATGATGACAAGCTTGTTGAGGTTTTCTTTCAAAAATGCGAGCACAAAGGGGTAAGGCTCAAGAGGTGGGTGGAGTTCTTGCAATCACAGCGCATAATGGGATTGTCGAAGCATTTTGAAAGTTCCTTAAGGCGCCAGCTTGGAGAAATACCTGATTTTGAAGATCTTAGACGTGATCTTCGGGAGATTTTGGATGAGATATTCATTAGTTTGTAATCTTTCAAATTCTTGGAGCGGATTATGAAAACGGAGCTACTTAAGAAGGTGGATAAAATAGTGGGCACGCCGCTCTGTGCTTTGCTGGGCATTTTTGATAAGCTCACCCGCCCTTTTCGAGGGAAAATTGGTTTTGATGAAGTCGAGCGCATCCTCATCATCAAGACGGTTGCTCTGGGGGATTTGGTGGTCGCCCTTCCCACCGTTAAAGCTATCAGAAAAACCTATCCCCGTGCCTACATCGCTATGCTGGTCACCCCAAGAGTCAGAGAAATAGTCGAAGGGAATCCCCATCTCGATGAGATAATCTACTATGATGTGTTGGGAAAGGACAGGGGCATCGGCGGACTATTTGCGCTACTCAGGCGCCTCAAGGCGAGAAAATTTGACATGGTTGTTGAACTGGAACATTATTACCGGTTCACGACTCTCTTATCTTATCTTTCGGGTGCTCCAATTAGAGTTGGCTTCGACTTGCCCAACCAGGGCAGGAGCTGGCTTTTCACCATCAGGGTCCCCTATCCCTATCACAAGCACGAGGTGGAGACTTTCTTGGAGGCAGCCAAGGCGGTTGGGGCTGACGTGAAGGAGATTTTACCCCGCCTACGGCGGGGGGAGCTGGAAGAGATACCTACTTCCAGGGGGGATAGGGAGTTCGCTGGGAAGTTCTTGAGGGAGCACGGCGTCACCGATCGCGATCTGGTGATAGGGATTCATCCCGGGACGAGTGAGATAGCCAAAGCTCGCCGGTGGATGCCCGAACGTTTTGCTGAGGTCGCCGACAGACTGGTGCGAGAGTATAAGGCCAAGGTTGTTTTCACCGGTGCGCTTGCCGATGTAGAATTAGTTGATAGCATTACTAGCTCGATGCAGACGAAGCCAATTGTGGCTGCGGGAAAGACGACCTTGAAACGGTTTGCCGAGTTGACCAAGGGGTTTGCTCTCTTCATCGGCGTTGATACCGGGTCGATGCACATCGCCGCCGCTATGGGTACCAGAGTTATTGGCTTGTTTGGGCCGAATAC